>JADLCA010000594.1 GCA_020847495.1 Candidatus Hydrogenedentota bacterium
CACGCCGAAGCAAAGGCCACCGCCGTCGTAATCCCACCACTTTGACCAGCCCCGCCGGAGCTCTTCGTGATAGGGCCGCATGACCGCCTGATTGGTCCAGATGTCCCACCAGTTCTCGCTGCCACCGTCGGGCATGGGCTGGCCTTCTTTGTCAGTCCAAAGCACGGGTCCCACGAAATTGGGCGCGCGCACAACCTTGATCTTCCCGAGGCTGCCATTCTTCACGAGATCGCTGGCCCAATTGTTCAAGGGAATCGAGCGTTGCTGCGTGCCCACCTGCGTGATGCGGTCATACTTGCGCGCACGGTTCACCATCTCACGCCCTTCAGCGATGGTCAGGCACATCGGCTTCTCGATGTAGGTGTCCATGCCCATGGCCATGGCCGAACACGCGACCCAGGCCCGCGCGTGGGTCGTCGTTTCCACCATCACGCCGTCCAGGTTCTCTTTCTCGATCATCTCGCGGAAATCGGTGTAGGGGATCCACCCCTCCTTCTCGCCCACGTCGCGCATCAGCTCATCAACGCGCGGCCTGAAGCAGTCGCACACCGCCGCGATCTGCAGTTCAGGGATCTTCAAACACGTTGCCGCGATGTCGCGGCAGCGTCCACCCAACCCGATGAGGCCCACTCGGACACGCTCGCTTGGGGGCGTTGCCTGGAAGCCAAGCGTTTTGGGTGACACGATCATGGGCACGGCGACTGCCGCCGCGGTCTTCAAGAAACTTCTGCGATTCATCGTCCTATTCCTCCCCGGTGGATACTGACGTCCCCCGTATTCAATCGATGCTCCCGCGCTGCGGTCTCAGAACGAGACCAGGCACTGATAGATGTACGTATACGCAAACGACTCGATGTTCTCCCACATCCGCCGGACGATTTGCTCATCGCCCAGAATCTGCGGAATCTCCCTGCGCTTGGTTTCCCAGGGCACGCACACGCCCGGCGCCGGACAGTCACACGCGAATTCACTTGCCCACTGCGCCACGCGCTTGTCGTCGGGCGTGCCTATGGGCTCTATCGGTGCATCCAGCTTTGGAGAAACGCCGGGATACACGCCGTACTCGCGCGTAAAGTCCGTCATCGCGCGCACATTTTCGATCGTGGCATCATTTTGCACGATAGCGCTGGCATCCATGATGTAGCCGCCGTCCGCCGCGACTCCGTCGATCACCTTCTTGCAGTAGTCGCGGACCTCACCCTCTGTACCTCGCGCTAGCAGGGTGTTGGGAATGCCGCCGCTCAGGCAGAAGCGCTTGCCCAGTACGTTGTGCGCTTTGAAGATGTCGCCACGGTCCACGTGGTAGATAATGCTGCGCTCGGGCAGCTCGGCGAAAACTTCGAGGTGCGCGTCCCAGTTGCCCTCCGCGTAGAACAGGACCTGATACCCGTGCCCCCACAAGGTCTCGATGATGGGCCGCAACGTGGGCCAGAAGACCGTTTCAAACTGTTGCGGCGTGATGAAGGGCACGCAACCCCGGTGCATCCAGATTGTAATTGGGGCCTTGCGTTCCGGGTCCGCGCTGGTCAATGCCACATGCATGAGGTGTGGCATGAGCGCCCGGCACGCGGCCAAAACCTTCTCAGGTTGCTCAAGCAAGTCATTCGTGAGTCCATAGTACCCGCGAAACTTGTCGCCAAGAATATCCAGTGGCGCTTTGAGTATTCCGCCGATCGCCGCGGGCATGCCGCACTCCGCGCGCAGTCTCTGATTCTGACCGCCAAAGGCCATGAAATAGTGCAGCATGGCCATGCCGCCCTTGAGAAAAGAAAGGTTGTTGCGAAAAGTGGAGGGTTGGCCAATTGGCACGACATCGCGCGACACGCGCGGCAGCCACGTGTTGAAAAGGAACTCCGTTGGATCCGCGATCAGTGCGTCGTATTCATCCGCGCGCATGTTGGACTCGTGCTCGGGCGGCTCGAGATACTGAAACCCGATCTCCGGTGGAATGCTCATGCCCGGGGCGGCGTAGTATTTCAGCCCAATTGCCTCGGTGAGGGCGGTCCACACGTACACCATGTTGCCGACCACAGCGTCCCAATCGAAGTCCGCCGCGCACTTGCGCACCGCGGCCATCGCGGGTTCAAAATCGTGGGTGACCTGCTGGCAGTTGTATCCCGCGTACTTGGCTGCGAATTCTGCGACAAACGGCCGAATCGGCACTTTGTCCGGCTTGCCATTGCCCATGGCCGTGGTGTAACGCCAGAGACGTTCCTGATACCGCTGCTCCATGGATGCTGTCATTCTAGTTCCCCCCGAGTTGCCTGGCTTGTCCCCGGCAACTCTCCCCTGTGGCCAGGTTCCCGCTCGTACGATGCTTGTTGGCGCGGCGTCCCGCTGTGTGAACATTCATCCGCAACTCGACGATAGCAGGAGCCGCAGCCGCCGTCAATCTGGCGGGTATGCGGGGAGGCGCCAGATTTCTCACCTTGAGGTATGTCACCTTTTGCCTTTGATGAGCGTCTTAGCCTGTGGAGGTGCGAGATGCCACGCAAACACTCGGAGCATGGCGACAGTTGGGAGAGATAATATTGTAGTGGGCAATACTAATGCGGCAATCCAGATGTTTGATTTGGCCCCGGCCGTGAATGATCGAAATGCTCCTTTGTGGCCATTCAATGGATAAATGACACCGGGACCGCCGATCTTCGTGATACCCGCCTCAGCGCATTCGGCCCGGCGGAGGGCCGGCCAGGAAACGTGATATCCCTGGTGGGGGAGTTGTTTTCATGAACGCGATAGACGTGTTGACCCGGATTCAGCGAAGCTTCAGCCGGCGTCTTCGGGCACGCGAGTATAGACGCTTGTTGCAGGGGGCGCACGGTGAGCCACGTGTGCGAGCGTGGTTCACCTGGGAATCCGCGAAGACGCTCATGTCCTTGCCGGCACTTGCTTCCCTGCTGTTGGTGTTGTGGTATTTCGCGACGGTCCCGGATGCGCGTCTGACTGAAGAGCGGAAGCTCGCGGCTCTGGCGAACGTGTATCGCCCTGTGGAGCAGGATTCGCCTGTGTTCGAAATGGCCTCGGCTCTCGCCGTCCGCGGCTGGGACTTGGTTCAATGCGATAGAGCTCCTACCCGGTACGCAGCGGCCCATGAAGGGTATCGCGTTCTCCTGCGTTACACCTTCAAGACGGAAGAGGAAACCGGCGGCGGCTGGGTCTTGCTCACAAAGCGCATGCACATGGATCTTGTGTTCTTCCCGTCCGCGAATGTCGCGTTTGACGGGATCAAGCAGTCCATCCACTGGGAGGATGTGGAACAGCGCCGGCCAGCGTGGTTGGACGTTGAAGGTCCGGTACATGCCTACGATTTGGGTCAAACCAACGGCTACCGCGTGTTTGGCCGAATGACGATCCCGCAGCAGGAATTCGTCCGGCGCACGCTTGTGCTGAAAGGAGGTGATGACCCGTACGCGCTGATCGAGTCCCGGCTCGCCCAATGTGCGGATCACGGGTCGTATTGGCGGACGCTCCGCCTGCTGAAAGGCTGCGGCCCCGAGGCTCTCCCCCTTATCCAGCGCACACTCGAAGCGGGCCGCTTTGGTTCTCGCACGTGGCTCATGGGCATCCTGTTCGAAATGCCCGGCGAAGAGAGCTGGCGGCTGCTTCACGCATATTACCAGCAGCCTGAGATGCGCGCGCGGGTTGCCAGGATTCTGAGTGAACAAGATTGCGACCCCCGCTGGAAAGACGCCTACCTGCGCATGATTGACGGCGACCCATCTGCATCCTACGTGACCGTGGGGCTGGACGCCGCAGCGGCCTTTTCGTGGGACGAGTCATTGCCTTCCATCGCGAGGGTGATGGCGGCTCCCCACTCCATCGGACACTATGTGGCCGCTTGCAAAGCGGAGAGGCAAATCCGGGGAAACCCCGTGTCGCCGGAACTCGAGGAGGCAGCGGACAAGATCCGTATCGCGGATGAGTTCCGCCGTGTGAGAAATGTGCACTTGGACCTCGGCCCGCCCGGGCGCGATCACATCATCCAATGCGGCGATGAGGAAGGCGCAATTCTGACGGCTATTGAGATCGCTGCTTCGCAATTAAGCGCGTCTTTTCTGGCCTCGGAGAATACGGGCATATCCATTCTGCTGCAGTTGCCCCGGGAAAAGGTCCTCACTACGCTGCGTCACCTGGCGTCAGCCACGCAGAATCAGGACTCACGCGCCGATGCGCGAGAGATTCTCGAAGCCGTCCTGAATGGAGGAGAGAGGGCACAAACATAGCGTGCGCATCGACGTCCGTAGCGGAGCGTCATTGGCCTGTGCGAAGAGGAGGTCGTGGCCCTGCGGGCAGTGTCCCGTGCAACTGGGGCACCAGCCAGTCCAGCCCGTCCAGATTGTCGCTCAGCGTTAACTCCGCGTCATCCTCGGTGTGTCCCAGTATTCCAATAGGGCCCCGGTAACCGCTGTCTCGGATCGTCTTGAGCAGCGAGAGGTCCAGTTCTCCTGTGCCCAGTGGCATGATCTTCCGTCCGGTTTGGTCCCCATCGCGCACCATTCCGTTCAGATTGATGCAATACAGGTACGGTTTCATGCGCTCCAGCAATGCCGGGAACCGTTCGAGGTGCCCATGCCCGTGGTGCAGGTTGTACACCAGGCCCACATTGGGCGCGCTAAGCGAGTGCAGAATCTCAATCTGGTTCTCCGGTTCCCCGAACCAGCCGCCATGGTTGTATAGTCCCACCTTGCATCCCAGTTCCGCGGCCGCCGCGACAATTGGCCGGAGGATCTCAACGTGCTCTTTCACGCGCCGGGCCTGTTCTTCGGGAGTGCACACAATCTCACCCCCGTTCAAGCTGACCCACAGTTCGGTCTGGACCTGATGCCGCTTCAGCACGTCCAGGATTGCGCGCGCCTCATCATTCATTGCTCCAGGAAACCAGAAAGCGCTCAAGGCGATGTTGTGGCGTTTCAGGGTGTCCAGTTCCTCATCAAATGTGGGAATATGCTCGGCACGCCAATCGTAGGCCAACCGCGAGATTCCCAGCCGGTCCAGCATCTTGGCGCGCTCCTCCGGTCCCCGCTTCTTGGCATCAAACGGCACGATGCACCATGCGACAAGATTGCTCCGCTCGAAGATGTTCGTGGAACCCTCCAGTTTCGTTTCTGCTCGCACCACTCCGTTTCCGGAAAGGTTCCCCAACAGGAAAAGGAGAAGTACTGTCCGGACGCCCCAGGGAACGGTTGTTGGATTCACGCTGAGAACCTCGCTCTTTGATGTGCCCGCGCCAACTCTGAATCTAGTCTACAAACACCCAAACCGTCAACCAGCGCGCTGGTGCGGAATTTCCGCATTGCTGATATGATAGATGCAGTGCACGGGGGGGTGAAGGTGGGGAAAGGGGGCTCTATGCGAATCGGATTTCACACGGACGCATTCAACGCATCCTACTGGGATTTCGAAAAGTGCCTGCAATGGGCGCAGCGCAACGGCGTTCACTTCATCGAATGCGGGCTCATTGACGGCGTAAGCTGGATTCATGGGTTGGGTTACCAACCGCACGTGGCGCTGTATGAGGACCCCATGCTTCTCCAGAAAAAGATGGAGACCTACGGCGTGCGTTTCTCCCAAGTGGATGCCGCGTATCCGCTCTCGGGCGAGGATGGGCCCGTGCGCGGGCTGCCGTACGTCCTCAAGTCGATTCCGTGGGCGAGACACGCCGGGTGTGACCGGGTCGCCACCACAGACGGTTTGCACAAGCCCCTTGGGTTATCCGACGAGGAAGCCATGACGCGCATGAAACGAACCTACGAACAAATCATCGAGTGCGCCGAGGCGTATAGGGTCACCGTAAACATCGAGGTGCATGGCTACTTCACCACGAACCCCGATCGGATGGCCGAGATGCTTGCCTTCTGCGATAGCCCGTTCTTTCGCATGAACCTGGATACGGGCAATACCTTCATCGCGGGAAAGGATCCCGTGGCGTTTTGTGAGCGCTTTCTGGACAAGATCTCTCATGTACACGTGAAGGACGTCAGCGAGAGCCTGGCCGCCGCCGCGCGTGGCGAGCAGACGGGAATCGCGGTAAGCCAGTGTGCCATCGGCGACGGCGTGAATGCAGGTAATATCGTCCAGTGCATCACCAAGCTGAGAGACCACGGGTTTAATGGCGTCCTCAGCATGGAATGCGAGGGCCAGGGCGGCCCAATGATCGAGCGCTCTTTGAAGTGGCTCAGAGCGACGCTCGCGCAACTTGGAATAAAAGAGCACATAACGTGACGCGCGGCGCGAGGGCAGGGGACCCAGCGCGATTTCTGAACGAAACGGGCTTCACGTCGCGATGAGGCGAATACACTGACCGTGCATCCCGTGCGAAACCCACGGCCTGCGAGGAGGACTGTTGCATGACTTACTGGAAGCCACGCCACTCAATGGTGTTTGCCATTCTTCTCCTGTTTGCGATGCTCCCCTCCGCACATTCCCAAGCGCCAGCAGGAGCCGGCTCGGCCTCTATCGCGCCGGGGCATCCCAACCTGCCGAATGGATATTCGATGGTCGCGCACCTGGTTTGCGAAGGGGACAATACGAACGCCACAGCGGATGGCGTGACCATCGCTCAGACGAGAGGTGAGCGCCGGGCGCTCGGGCCTGACAGCTTGCCTTTCAAGGGCGAAGCATTCGGAAATCAAAGAATAGAATTTTCAATTGATGGTATGGATTCCTCGGCCGATTACCTCCTGGGCTTCACGTGGTGGGACACCGGGAAGCAGGGGCGCGTCCAGAGCCTGACTCTTGGGTGGGGCCCAAACACAGATGTAAGCACCGTAATACCGCCTACCGTGCCCCTCGCGTTCCACGGTGACCAGCCTACTTACGCGCGCGTGGTCGTGCCACTCTCCCAAGGCGATTTCCCTGCTGGCTCTTGTAAGATGATTGTGGAGGCACACGCAGGCCCCGATGCGGTGGTTCAGGAAGTCTGGTTGATGAAGCGCACGGACACGATACCGCAAAAGCGTGTGCTCATCGTCACCGGCGACGACTGGACCGGTCACCTGTGGCGGGACACCGGCCCGGAACTGGCCGTCATCCTGCGCGAAGATTCGCGTCTTGAAGTGTCCATTACCGAGTGCCCGGCCTTCCTGGGGTCGCCATTGTTGGAGCGCTATGACGCCGTCATCCTTCACTTCAAGAACTACCAGGAGCGCCTGCCGTTGAACCAGGAAGTTTGGGATGGGCTCGCACGATATGTGAAGGCCGGCCACGGGCTCGTCCTCGTACACTTCGGCTGCGGCGCATTTAAGGAGTGGGAGGGGTACAAGCAGCTTGTCGGCGGAATCTGGAATCCCGGGAAGCGAGCCCACGACCCATACGGGCCGTTTCAGGTCTGCGTCGCGGACCATGCTCATCCCATTACGATGTCAATGAGCAGTTTCGATACGCAAGACGAACTCTACACCTGCCTCGATACCTGGCCGGATATCCGCGTGCTCTTCAAGGCAGAATCGAAAGTGGATCAGGTGGAGTACCCCATGGGCTTCGTGGTGCGTGATAGCGAACGGACCTTCAACTGCACCCTGGGCCACGACGTCAACGCGCTGCGGAGTCCGGGTGCGCGCACGCTCTACCGGCGCGCCGTGTTGTGGGCGGCCGGTCTGGAGCCTTAGAGCATGTTTCAGAAGCCTGGCTCCCCGTAGTGGCGCTGCCCTGCAAGTCCCACCTGCAAGTCCCGTAGGGACGACAGAAAGTAGCCCCGGATTTCAATCCGGGGTCCTCTGCGCCCCCTCTTCGTGCAGTCCCGGAGGGACGGCAGAGCCCATCGTGCTACTTTCGGTCGTCCCTACGGGACACAAGATGCGGAGCGGCAGGCTTATCAAGGACACTCGGCATCGGACAGCAGGGACGGAAGGCTGGTGAGCAGGGGAGACGCCTGCGCTTCACGTCCATGCTTCGTTGATCTTAAAGGTCACGCCTTTTGAAAGACGCTCTTAGGGTCATCTACTGCCCGACAAGCTGTTCGACGAAGGTCTTGGCTTTCTTCGCTTCTTCCAGCAGTTGGGCCGGTTCACCTGGCGCGAGGCATTCGATAATCAGCGGGCCCGAAGTGAATCCACCCGCTTTCAGCCGCTCCATCACCTTCGGGAAATCCACCATGCCCGTGCCCGGCGTCAGGTCAACGATCTTTGGCTGGCGGTAGTCCTTCACCGACATGCCGCTCACGATGCCGTTCACGGTCGCGGCGTCATCCACAGGGTTCAGCGCCCCTTCGGAGTAATAGAAAATGTTGCCCGGGTCGTACCAGATACCGAAATTCTTGTGGCCCACGAGATCAACGATGGCCCTGCACTGAGGCCCCGTGGAGTTCGTGCCGCCGTGCGGCTTCACGCTGATGACGATGCCCTTTTCTGCGGCGTAATCGCAGCACTCCGCGATGGCCTTGTAATAGGTCTCATGCAGACTCTGCTCGCCGATACCGCCCATCATCAGGTTGGCCACGCCTGCGGCCACCGTGTTGTCAATCAGCTTGCGCATCCCCGCGATGCCGGCCTCCAGCGAGACCTCCACCGGAATTCCTCCGCCGTAGACGGAGGGAACGGAGAGGCCCCGCGCACGGCATGCTTCCCTTATGCGCAGGGCCTCTTCTTCGGATGTCTCCATGGAGAGGACCAGGTTGTTTTTCGACTTCGTGGTCATCAGTCCAACGTACTTGAACCCGGCCTCCGCGATCGCGTCGAGGGCGACGGTGTACTCGAACTTGGCCCACGGCCTCGTGTAGCAGCCGATCTGCCACGCCTCCTTGGGTTTCGATTCCTGCGCAAGGGCGGCAGCCGCCACCCCCAGCGCGCTCGTACCCAGGAACTGCCGGCGCGTCCAACCATGATTCCGCATAGTCCGTCTCCCGCTCCACGTAAACGTGCGATTATCCCTTGCGCAGTTCCCGGCGCTTGTGGTCGTACACGATCCGGCGGCCCGTGTAATACGATTTCATTCCCATGATGACTGCCACCGCGTGCTGATACCCCGCTTCGATGGACGCATTCGGCGTCTCACGGCTGCGGAGGCATTGCAGCCAATTCAGGAAATGCTCAGGGCATTCAACCGGCTCGACGGGCTGCTTGTCCTTCATGGCGGCCTTCTTGGTGTTGATGCCGTCCGTGGTGAGCACAGGCGCATTCCAGTCGAGCAGATCGAGCACCGCCTGATCACCGTAGAACTTGAAGCTGTTGCCGCTGCCATTGCCGAAGTTGGTCGAGTAGGTGACCATGAAGCCCTCGGGATAGGTCCACAGCGCCTCGACGTGGTCGGGGTTCGTGAACTTGTGCTCGTCGACCCACGTATATGAGCCCCCCAGGCACACGCACGACTCGGGGAACTGCGCCCCCGTGATGTAATGAACCAAATCTATGTAATGGCTGCCGAATCCCGGCACCGGGCCGTCGCTGAATTCGTGGTAGCCGTACCAGCCCGAGTACAGGTCCGAACTGAAGGGCCGCTTCGGCGCTTTGTAGAGGAACTCTGCCCAATCAACATCCTCTTCTTTGACATCTTTCAAATACGCGTACCAATACGGCTGGTGGCTGTTCCGGTGTTGCTCGATACGGCCCACCTTGCCCATGACTCCGGTCTTGTACAGCTCCCGCACCCCCGTCATGCTGGGCAGGCTGCGGAGCTGCGTCCCAATCTGGCAGATGACCCCGCTCTCCTTCACGGCATCGCAGGCCGCCTTGAGCGAATCCATATCCATCGAGAGCGGCTTTTCGCAATAGACGTCCTTCTTCGCTTCCGCGGCGGCTTTCAGGTGCAACGTGTGCACGTGGTCCGGCGACGCGATCATGACCGCGTCAATATCCTCCAATTCCAGCAGGTCACGGTACGAGACGAACTGGCGCGCCTCGCGTCCATACACTTCCTTCGTCTTCGCGACGGCCTTCTCGCGGGCAACCTTCCAGGGATCGCACACGGCGGTGTATTCGCAGTTCTGCTCCTTGGAGTAGTTGCAAACGGCGGCCATGTGAGACCCGACGCCGCGGCTGCCGCAGCCGATCATTCCGATGGAGATCCGGTCGTTGGCCCCTACCACGCGCGCGTAGCTCGCGGCGCTCATGCTGACGGCGGCTGCTCCCACGGTGGCGGTCTTCAGAAATTGACGGCGAGTGCTTTGTTGAGACACGGTTGCCTCCCCCTTCATATGCCTGCGCCCCAAAGAGGGCCGGCGTCGGTTTTCTGTGAAATGCCCCATCCATTCTGCGTCCTCGAACCGGTGAAATCAAGGAGTTCCCTACCAGGAGCGTCCTACCAGGAGCGCCTGCATTCCTGCCGGCTCTTGAGAAAGTAGGCAGTTTCCACGCGCCAGTAAGAAGGCGGGCGGAAATCCCGCCCTACGAAGAGTGTAGCGCCTGGTGGGCTCCGCTGCCGAAGCAAAGCATATGCTTCGTGCGATTGCCCTCGATCATGACCCGTGCACGGTCCATAGGGTATAGTACCCTTCTGTGATTCCGGGCGTACCTACAGGCATTTCTAACTGGGGGTTGGCATGCGTAAGACACTCGCGTTCGTGATTCCAGCGGTTGTAGTTGCCTGCGTTGTCGCAGCGCAGGACGATCAAGAGTCCATGCCTCTGCTTTGGCAGACAGATGTGGGCACCTACCTTGAAAGCGGCCCAAGCGTTGCCGATCTGAATGGCGACGGCCTCTACGAAACGATACTCGCCGGGCGCGAGGAGATCATTGCGCTCAATGGCGCGGGCCAGGAACTGTGGCGCTGGAAAGGGCCCGGCCGGTTTATGACGTATCCCTCCGTCTGGGTCCGCGAAGGCCAATCACCGCTGCTCTATGCCGGCGATACCAGCGGGACCCTCACCTGTCTGGACGGCGCCGGCGCTGTAGTGTGGCAGGCCAAACTCGAGGGGCGCTTGGAATGGTGTGCTGCCGCTATCACGCGGGCTGAACCCGGCAAGCCCCCCAGAGTCATCGAGGGCTCCACTACAGGGCAGGTCTGTGCCTTTGACGCGCAATCGGGTGATGTCCTCTGGAAGAGCGCCATCGAAGGAGCGCCCGCGAACCCGTCACTCTGCGATCTGAATGGTGATGGCCTGGAAGAAATCGCCATGACTACCGGCCTTGGACTGCTCTACCTCCTGAATGCTGACGGGAGTATCCAGTGGGAAGTTCCGCTGGACTCCCCCTCACAGACGTGGGCAACTTGCAGCCCCGTCATCTTCGCCGACCCCAGCCACTCCGCGCGCATTGTGACGGGGTCAAGCAGCGGACGCCTCTATTGTGCCGCGGCTGATGGTACCCTGGTTTGGACGCGCGACCTGAAAGGCCCGATGTCCTCCGGCATTTCCGCGGGCGACATCGACCTGGATGGCAACACAGACCTCTTTGCGGTCACCCAGCTCGGTGTGCTGTACCGCCTCGACATCGACGGCCATGTGCGCTGGGAGATCGACACGCAGGGCCGCAGCCTCGCCGCTGGAGCCCTTGTGGACTGCAACGGCGATGGACTTCTCGAATACGTCTTGTGCACGCAGAATGGCCATCTCATGGTGTTTGACGATGGGGGAGAGGTCATCGCCGAGCAGCACTTCCCGCACCGCACGATCAACGTCACGCCCACATTCGCGGACATCACCCCGGCATCGCCCGGATTGGAAATGGTCTTGAGCGGAGGGGAGTTCGGCCTTGCTCTCTGCTTCGCCACGACGGCCCCGGCAGACGCGCTGATGCAATGGAGCACGTACCGCGCCGATGCGCGTAAGACTGGAGCATGGATTGGCGCGGGCGCTTCTCGCGCACCGTCGGCATCTTCCGTTGCGGCCATGAAAAAGCAGCCGCTTGCAAAGCGGGGCCCCAGCGAAGCCAGCATGCAGCCACTCAACATCGAGAACAGAACCTTGCTGAGCGGGGAGCCCCTGGAATTCGAGATCATCAATCGCCTTCCGGCGCCTGCGGAACCCATCGCGACAGCTATCTGCATCTATCCCGATGGCCGGCGGCAAGTGGCGCGCACGCCGCTGCTTGGCGAGCACGCGAAGCTGGCCTTGGATGTTGAACCCCTGCAGGCGGGCGAGTATCAAATCTCATGGAAAGTGGAATCGCGTCCCGGCGTCCTGCTTGCCAGCGGTTCATGGAAAACCAAGGTCATTCCAATGTCGGGTGAGCGGAGCCTCGCGGAGGCAGCGCTCAATACCCTGCAATCCGTAGCGGACGGCCTGCCCGAAGAGCAGTCCGGCACGGCCGGGGCTCTGCGCAGGGAAGCGGTACTGCTGAAAGCCACACTCGAGTTGCTTCCGCAGGACCTGTCCACACTAGCCGACGAGCAGTTGCTCGCAGAGGCCGCTGGCCTCGTGAGGAGTTCGCGACGCGCTCTGGCGCTTTCCGAGGCGGCGCGAATCGCTTGCACGCCAGATAGCGACGGCAGCCTTATCGTCTCTGAAGGCGATCTGTGGGAAAGCCGCGGAGTGGGGGATCTCGTCCCCGCCAAGGCCGCCAATCCGCTGGAACTCCAACGCCGCGTGGTGCCGGGCGAACACGATGCCCTCTCTCTAAAACTGTTCAACACGACTTCGCGCGAGCTGCAGGTGCGCGTCCAGGCTGCTACTGAGAGTGCCGGCGTGAAGCTGCGCGCTCTCCACTCGGTCGCAGTGCCTACGGCGGCAGGCAACGAGTCGTGGGACGCGCTGCCGCCGCTCGACAACTCAAACGTTGTGTCCGTTCCGTCCCGCGCGACCCGCGAAGTCTGGATTGACGTGGATTTTGGCGGGGCGTCTCCTGGAGATGTCTTGGTCAAAGTGGATTGCATCGCCCTCAACGCCTCCACGGTCATGCACGGCCAGGCGCCGCGAAATGCGGCACCCCCGCTTGTGTCTGTTCAGGTGAAGTACGCGGTCTTGCCATTTCAGATGGCCCCACCCGAGTCGATGAGGCTCTGCGCCTGGGCATCGCTTACCGCGGACAACGTCGAGGACATGCTTTCGCACGGCAACAACGTATTTGTCTTGCCCCACGGCGCTCCACAGTACATCGAGGGGCAAGAGGACTTCTCGATCGACTTCTCTTCGCTTGAGGCGAAGGCGAGTTTGCTCTGTGGCCGTGGCGCCTTCCTGCTGCTGAACGGCGTGCCCTCATTGCGCGGCGAACCGGGCAGCCCGCAACGCGTCGCGGACCTGCGTTCCATCCTTGAACGTGAAGAAGTCCGGCTTCGCGAATTGGGTTTTCCCCGCGGCACCTATGCGCTGTATCCCGTTGATGAACCCGCCGGAAACGGGTGGGCTCATGTAAACGAGGTCGTCGAGTTCGGTAAGCTTGTGCGCGAAATTGATCCCACCATCCCCATCTACGTGAACGGCGGCGGGGAAGTCCCGATGTTCGAAGCCATGGCGCCGTATACGGACATCTGGTGTCCCGCTCTTACCATGCTTCCCGAAGAGACTCCCCTCATGAAGCTGGTGCGCGACAGCGGCAAGACGCTCTGGACCTACAACTGCGCCTACACCTACGCACGGCCTACGGGACCCAATATCAAGGACATGCACAATGTCGCTGAATTCCGCACGCAAGCCCTGTTCGCGCTGCGCTACGGGGCAACCGGTATCGGCTACTGGTCGTACAACCTGGGCGATGACATGTGGTCCCGCGTGGAGTTTGAGTATCCGCTGGTCTACAAAGGCGCGAAGGAACCAGTGACCAGCCGTCGTTGGGAAGCGGTCCGTGAAGGTATTGAGGACTACCGGATCTGCGCGGCCTTGCAGGCAGCGCTCGAAGATGCGTCTGTCGCGCCCATCCCGGACGCGTTGCGTACCCGCATCCAGGCGCTGTTGGATACACGACTCCCGCGGCTGGTCGATCAATGCTACGCGGAAATGGTGCGAGGCCTCGGCCGCCTCATGCAGGAGCAGAGCCTGAATGAAGGCTCTTTGAATGCCTTCCGCGCGGAGATGCTGGACTGCGTGGAAGCCCTGGCAACCTCAAGATCAGCCGCAACTGTCCAGCACGAATAGTTGCGCCGAACAGGGCCTCCTCAGTACCGCCTCGCTCTCCGAGCGCGGCGGCCAAACGACTATGGATACTAGCGCGCATGCTTCACTACCTCTCGCACAGTCGCGCCGTGGCGCAATGAGAATTGCTCCTGCTGGCATGAACCTAGAAGCGGCAGTTGAGCCTGGGAACGCCACGCACCAGCGTGGCAAACCATGAAGATAGCAGCGGTCTCACAGCCGGACGGAGCTCACCCCAAAAGGTGATCGCTCCGTTCTTTCCAAAGCGTTGCGCGAATGCAACCTCACGACATGGAACGAACTGAACTGCCGTTTCAAGGATGAATGGCGCCAACCTCTGATAGGACAGAACCGGGGAAATACCAAAGCTCGTTGTGAAAGCATATCAACGGGGAGCGCCAGCATCCTTGCGGGCATCTTGAAGAGCCGGCAGGGATGCCGGCGGTCCTGGCCGGTCCGCCTCGGCGGTGTGTTGTGTTGGCCCAGGCTCGGCAGCTCAATAAGCTAGTGCCCTTCCCCGACTGTCATGCTCTGGCGCGCGGCAGTCTACTGGGTAGCCTGACACACGGGAACCTGCTGATCGCACCCTTGCGAGTCCCGGAGGGACGATAGATAGTAGCCCCGGAATTCATTCCGGGGTTTCAGGTCCTTCCTTTCGTCCAGTCCTGGAGGGACGGCAGAGCTGGCTGTCAACTTTGGCGTGGTTTACATCTCGCAATCCACACCCAGGGCGACAAGCACCCCCAGTGCCGTTCAGCAGCCAGTACTCCGCCGTCCCTCCGGGACTTCTATTACAGTTGCGTCCGTGACCCAGGAATGAACTCCTGGGCTACTTTCGATTGTCCCTCCGGGACACAGGGCAAAGCCCACATACCTCGTCACGCGCGCAGTCGCGCCGTGGCGTAATGAAAATTGCTTCCGCATGGCCCAAAGGTTGACGCGAAATTCTGGCTGGCGGCTACGGCTCGCGCACGATCTCTTTGCTCGTGAGGTTCTCCACGCTTATGGCATATCCACTCGGTGCTTCCACGCGGTAATGCACCGTGTTTCCAACCTTCCACCAGCGCATCGTGGCCGCGCCGTCCGGGAGAGGCTTCCGTCCTTCGCACCAATCCAGGGGGATATCCAGAAGCCGAACCTGAATGCGCTTGCCTACGGAATCCACCGAGTACAGGCCCAATACGTCGCGATAGAGCGTGTGTACGATGTGCGACGCAAATCCGTGATTGCAGCTCGCGACTTCCGTCGTGTTCTCCCACAAAGTTCCTGTGCGATCGGCCATGAAGAGCAGGTATCCGATGGACTCAGGCAGGATCTGCGACCCCTTCGCGAAGCGGGACAACAGTTCGAATCGCAGCATGTTGCCGATAAACGAATTCGCCATGTGCACGTCGCTGAACGCGCCGGTGTCCTTGCGATCGGGTCCAAACTGACTGCACAGTTTCTGCCAGAGTTCGGGATGGGACTCCGGTGTAGCGACATCGAAGAAGAACGCAAAGTACTGACAGACTTCGCTGCGGTTCTGTGTTACTTCGAGCTTCCCATTCTTGCGGAGAGCGTTATCCACGAAGAAGGCGCCATCATAGGACTGCTTGCGAATCACATCTCGCAAGCGTTCCGACTCTGCCGTTAGATCCGGCATTTCATACATTCTGCCTATCGCTCCCAGCACGCCGGCATACAGCATGTTCGACGGGTAATTCACGTCTTGCACGAATTCGTTGGCCTTGGACCACTCAACAAACACCCAGCTTTCCAGCTTCTCCAGCAGGCCGTCCTCGTTCTTGAATCGTTCGAAGTACTTTAATAGTGCCATCACCTTGGGTTTCAGGGCGTCCACCGTTTCCTGATCCCCGCTGCGTTGCAGATACTCCTCCAACTGGATTACGAACCACAGCGCCCAGTTCGGGATGAACACGCCGTCGTTGTGATCCGAGGGATAACACATCGGCAGCATGCCTTCGGGTAAATAGGCAAACGATTCCGGCAAAAGGAAATTCTCGAAGAAGTTCTTCTCGACAACCGTAGTGCCGCCCAGGTCCAAGGCCACGCGGGATGTGAACAGGCTGTCGCACAGCCACCCCGCGCGCTCGCGCGATGGGCAGTCCATGAACACATCGACCGCGTTCTGAGCGAAGGTCTCCCGGCCGGCATCAAACAAGCGGTTTAGTCGCGCGTCACTGCACGCGAACTGCGCTGTCCACACGTCGGGATTCACATACTCGCGGAGATACGCCGAACTCACCGTGCATGCTCCACCGAGCGTCACCAGCTTGAGGTAGCGAAGCGTGTATGGCTCAAAGGACTCGAGATGATACGTGCCCGGCTGTAGCTCGTAGGAAACCGCCCCCACGCAACCCAGACGCTTGAAATCCACATCCCCGTTTGTGAGCACCTCGTCGAAAAGGAAGAAGAGCCGGGTCGGCTCCGTGCACTCGACTGTTGCACCGATGAATCCGGAGAGGTTCGTTCCCAGGTCCAGAATCTCAAAGGCATTTCCTGCGAGCTTCACCACCTTTCCAGGTTCGTACGGGCCGGTAACCGGCTCGGACGTTCCCGTACGGACTTTCTGCAGCTCGATGGAGGGCACAATCTCCAGCTCGCTTTCCGGATAGCCTTTGAACTCCGGAGTGATCTTCACGAGGGACCGGTCTTTCCACAAGTGCTCAGGCTCCAGCCCGATTTCCATCGCGCCTCGTGCGACCGAGCGCAACGGGGGACGCTCCACAAACGTGGGGTAGGAAACCCGGCGCGGCAGGTAACGCTTGGCACTCTGCACGGCGCACGCTATCGGCTCCACAGGCGCCGCGGAGCTTTTGCGCCAGGTATCCCAGCCGGGCGTGAGCCGGTACACCTCGATGAACGGGCGTTGGAAACTGAACCGCTGTACCTTCTGCACGCGCTCGCGGATGATGTGGGCTTCAAAGCCTCCCGGTTCTCGCCCTGTCGCTGCGAGAATCGCCGATCCCGACACGACCTCCGCCTGCAGGAACGCCGGCTGATCGAGCAAGTAATAACTGTTCACGTTGTATCCCGCCACCTCCACCGCGACCACGTTGCGCCCTGTCCTGAGGTGAGGCGCGAGGTCCCATTCATCGATCCGGTAATACCCGTGGCCCGCACGAGCCGGGCCATGGCCGAGAAACTCGCCGTTAATGTAAGCCCGATAGAGCGTTGACGCGGTCAATCTCAGAGTGACCGCATCACCGGGATTCGCCTCGAATACCGCGCGGAACCCGGCAGACAGATTCATTTCAGTCTCGCGGCCTTCGGGCCAGACAGGCTTTGCCTCGGTCAACTCAGGAGCCGATGGCGCGGCGCACACGGCGGCGCAAATCATCAGTAGCGTACAACAGGTGCTCATGTCTCTCTCCTTCCCTTCTCTCGCGTGAAACGCGCTCCATTGTATTCGGCCTGGGCGCGGAATGCATCTGGAAATGAAGAAACAGCTAAGTTCACTCGTCTGGTACTCGCGTATTGCCCGGCGCAGGTGCAAGCAGACCTCTTTCGGCCGCCTTGCCGTAACGGGAAGCGATTCCGAGGGTATCGTGTATACATGGCCCTGTGAGTCCGCGGCGGTACAGGTCCGCCGCGCCGCAACTGGGGCCGTGATTGATGTGGTACAATTACACCGGCTGCAATCCGTAGAGTGTTTTCGCGGCCTCCGCTGACGCAGTCAAGGCGGAGACTCGTGACGGTTACCGCCATTCCCGCCTTGTCAGGCGGCAGGCCATCAGCCCCATCGACGTTGGAGTGCTTTGCCCATGACCTCTTTTGCAATTGCAGGACTTCTTCTCTTCGCCGCGGGCGAGCCCCGCATCTTCTCCCTCGACGCCGGGGTCAGCGTGTGGGACGTGGCTACACTCGATGTGAACGGCGATAACCGCGGTGATGTGGTGGCCATCTGTTGCGATGAGTTGTCCGATCCTTTGAACAAGTACCTCGCCGTATTCCTTGCAGACGATAGCGGGGGCTATGCCTCCACCCCGGCCTTGAAGACCCGCATTGACCCCAGCGTTGGTGCATTCTTTGAGGCAGAGATCGATGGCACGCCACCCAAGGAGATTCTCGCGGCCAATTCGGACGGCGCGACCTCCCTCGGGTACAAGGATGGCGAACTGAAAACCTTGATGGAGTTTCCCTTTGTGTCCATGTTTCCCACGGGGTCGCGCGAACCGGGTTTCTTGAAAGGTGCCGCTGAAGATCTCGACGAGGATGGTATTGACGAGTGGTTTGTGCCCATGCCGTCCGGTTTCTCCATCCGGAACAGCAAGGGTCCCCTGGCCGATATCCGTTGCGACGTGAAGAGCAACATCCGTACCGGGTCGGGTATCTCCATCAGCAGCCGTTACCCGGCTTATCATGCGTTTGAGCAAGGTGAAGGCCGCCGCAAGGGGATAGCCTTTCTCAGCGATGAATTCGCGGACTTCGCCTATGGCGACGGATGGACGCAGCACAAGCGTTTCAAGATCCCCGTCAACCTGGATGATAAGTGGGATACCAGCGCCAATATGGAAGACATCAACGCGGATGGCATGCCCGATCTGATCGTCACTCAGACTCAGGGAACCATCAATCTCAAGGCGCTTACCCAGGTCTATCTTGCCGAGGGCACCATGGCCTACCCGGATAAACCCACCGCGACCTTCGAGTCGAACGGTTCGTTTGCCGCGCCTATGCTAAAGGATGTGAACGGCGACAAGAAGCTCGACCTCGTCTTCATCAATATCCCATTTGGCGTGAAGTTCTTCGTGAACCTCTTTGTGTGGAGAAAGCTCGGCGTTGACCTGGAGATCTACCTGTACACGGAATCCGGTTTCGCCACGAAACCCGATTACACCACCAGCGTTTCCATTGACGCGCCGGACGGGAAAGAGCAGTCCGCATACGCCCTTGGCGATTTCAATGGCGACGGCAACACCGATGCCGCATTTGGAGTCGGGCGCGACAAGATGCTCTTGCATGCAGGTGGAGATGTCCGCTTCATCTCCCCCAAGCCCTATCTGACCCTCACCGTGCCTGCCTTCGGCGTAGCGCGCGCGCGCGACCTGAACGGCAACGCCGCCGAAGACCTCATCATCTTTCACCCCGGAATCACCGGCAAAGAGCGCATCGAGGTGCTGGTCTTCTGAGGACACTGCACGCCGCATAGGATGTGGCGCTCGCCACTCAAACCAAGACGACAGGCGAGGGCGCCTATCCCACACGCGCTTGCCAAACCCTGGTCAGTTCTTCCTTGCTTTCGGACCTTGGATGTCAGTAGGACTTTGGGAGTTCCAAAACAGACTCGAGAGGGGAGATAGACGTGTGGCACAGGCGCCCTCGCCTGTGCCTTATGCTGGATTACTGTGCCAAAACAGCGAAAGGATTGCAACGCTGCACTCGAAGAGAGCGCCGGCCAGGAGCGCCTGCATCCCTGCCGGCTCTTGAAGTTCCGCGCCTACGCACCAGCCGTGCGCAAATACTCCTCAACATATGCGCGCCATTTGGCGATGGCATCCTGCTGGTGCGCGACGACTTCTCGACCGTTGTAGCCAAAGTCTTGGCCGGTCAAGCGACGAAGCGCTTCATTCGCGTCGCCACGCAGCAATTGATCGCGGTTTGACAATAGGTCTACGAGAATGGGGAGCACATCGCTCTTGCGATCGTTCGCAATCCCGCTCTTCACAATCGACTGCGGCAGGAACTGGTGCTTTCCGCTCCGCAATGCATCCAAATAAAGGGCATCAATCTCCGGCGAGCGCAGGAGGGATTCCATAGACACCGTGCGCGGCCAATCCTCCCACTCGCCGGTGACGGAAACGCGGGTCATCCGAAAGCCTCCATCCCCATTCGCCCAAGCTCTCAGCGTTTCTTCGCCCCGATGATCGCCGAGATACAACAACGCCATGGCCGCGACAACCGCGACCCGCTTTCGTTCACCCTCGAACTGCTGCTGCAAGAGGGGGATGGCCTGTTCCCTTCCCGTTGTGGCTGCAGCGACAATTGCGACCGCATGCAGGCGGGTGGCGTCATTGCTCGCACCCTGAAACTCGCCGGAGGTCGGTGGCATGCCGTAGTACATCTCCAGCGATTTCCCGTCGAGATACGAAGCAACCACAGGATAGGCCGCTTCATCAGCGAAATACGCGGCCAGCTTAAGCAGCTCAATTCTCCAACGGAAGTGGGGCAAGCTCCATCGGCTCTGCTCGTCGCCACTGCCAAGCGTACCATCAGACGGGAATGTTTCCAGCAATGCTACGACTCTCTTCACGGCATCTTCGCGTGCGCCGCACTGGTATAGCGCAAACAGCATCGTCGTGCGTTCATTGAAATCCTGCCAGTGGAGTGGCGTGCCCTTGGGAGTGAGCGGCGACTTCACCGGCTCGTCCAACGCAGCGGTAAGCGGTGGGACAAACGACGGGTCCGGCGCGTTGTGCGCGATGATGTCCGCCACTTCGCGAATGGGCGCGGTATTCAGCCAAGGTATGTAGGCGTTTCCGTCCGCGGGGAATCGCTTTCGGATCAGGTGCAAGACCTCCTTATCCCCCGCATCGTACTCTGCCATGAGTGCCTCCAGCGGCTCCGCCGGGGAAGACTCGTTCCTGCGAAGCTCTGCGAGCGCGCGCTTGGCGCCGCTGACGAGATCCTCACTGGGATGTTTGGGAGCCGCATCGGCGGGAGCCGCCAACA
>JADLCA010000595.1 GCA_020847495.1 Candidatus Hydrogenedentota bacterium
CCAGGTTCACCTTCTCCGCGAACTTGGTGAGGGTTTCCGACCAATTCAGCGGATCATTGGGGCTGATCGCAACTCCCGTGGCGCCGCTGACGATAACATCCTCGATGATAGCCTGCTGTTCCTGGGCGGTCCCCATCGAGGGCTTGCGGAACAGCACCGTGCACCCGAGTTCCGCCGCGGCTTTCTTGGTTCCGGCCTCGGCGATGCTCCAGAAGTCAGAGGTATTGTTGGTGACGAAGGCCACCTTGATGGGTCCATTCGCCGCCGGTGCGGCGGGAGCTGCGGCCTGTTGGTCTGCGGGGGCGGCCGTATCCGCGGGTTCCGGCGCGGATGGAGGCGTTCCGCCCGGCGCGTCGCCCGCGGGTCCGCCGCAGCCCGCGGCAAGCAGACAGCCCAAAAGTATCAAACACGTTTGCAGTCTCATGACTCTCTCCTCTCCCCCACCCTCGCGGGGGCTGCACACTCAAAATGCTACTCGGCCGGTTCCGGTTCCTGCGGCCATTTCGAGACGCGCTTCGGCCTCGGATGTTTGCTCGCATAGCGCTCGCGCGCATTATCCCAAAAGATCATCTTGTCCTGCCGCCACGAATCACAGCCCATCTTGACGGCGGCCATCGCCCGGTATGCGGTTTCGGGGGTGCAAGTGACATCGCCCCGCGAGCGCATCGCATTTAACCAATTCATCATGTGGTCATCCCGCTTGTCGCGCGGCACGATAATCTCTTCCGCGCCGTAGCGGCCTTTGAACCACTCCTTGAATTCATCTTCCGCCGTAACCTGCAAGCCATCCTTGTGCGCGCGGATGGTCGCGCGATGCCCGCGGATCAGCATGGGATTGTTCTGCCGGTTCGCCATCGACGATGTGAGCACCACGGTAATATCTTCGGGATAGTCCAGTGTCAGCATGAAGGTGTCCGGCACCTCGCGATCATCGTGCTGCACGAAGATGCCGCCGCCCGCGCAAGCGCGTTCCGGCGCGCTCACCCCGAGCGCGATGGTCAGCGGCGCGATGAGGTGATACATGAGGTCGGTGGCAATCCCGCCCGAGTAGTCCCAATACTTGCGGAACTGAAAGAACCGCGCGCGTGAAAAAGGCCGCTTCTCCGCCGGTCCCAACCACTGCTGCCAATCGATGTAGGCATCGCCGGCGGCAGGATCATCGGTCGCGTCCGCGTCGATGTGGTAGTTCCATTCGCCGCCCCGCTCGTCGGGCCCGCCGGCCGAATTCCGGCTGTAGTCGCCCTGCGCGCATATCACCTTGCCGATGCCGCCCTCCTCGATGATCTTCTTTGCCTGCCAATACATGTCATCGGAACTGCCTTGGGCGCCGCACTGGAAAACGCGGCCCGTCACGTAGGCCTTGTCGCGCACGTCCAGGGATTCTTCGATCGTCAGCGTCACCGGCTTCTGGCAATAAACGTCCTTGCCCGCTTCCATCGCCGCGATGCTGATCGGCCCGTGCCAATGGTCGGGCGTGGCGATAACAACCCCTTGAATATCCTCACGTTCGAGAAGTTTCTGGAAGTCGAAATAATACTCGACATCGCGGCCCGTGGCTTCCTTGACGCGGGCTTGGGCGCCCTTGTTGCGGCGCATGTATGTGTCGCACACCGCGCGCACCTGGACCTTCTCGCCGCGCTTCTCGTGTTCGAGCAATTCCCCCAGGTGACCGCCGCCCATGCCGCCCACGCCGATGATCCCCAAGCCTATGGTCTCGCCTTCCTGCAATAGGCGTCCCGTCTTGGGTGCGTGCGGATCGGCCTTCGCGGCCGGCTTCCGCGCCAGCGCGGCTTCCGCGGCCACGATGCCAAGCCCCGCGAGCGCCGCACCTTGGCCCGTTCTACGCAAGAAATCGCGACGATCCATAGCACCGGCTTCGTACGACATGGACCCCCTCCTTCTATGGCAACCCCATTCTTCTCATGAAACCCAGCCAGTATACGGCCCAAATCGCGAGACTTCCACCCACGCCACTCCCTGAATTCCCGCCGTTCGCACGGCGGGTCTGGATGTGATACACTACTCAAAACCCGTTGCACCGCGTTTTCCGGGACTTCTCTACCTTTCATGGCCTGAGGGGATGCGGCGATCCGGCGGGACGCAGTGGTGAAATGGCGAACACGTTGGACCTTCATACAATTCGCAGACCAGATGCTTCGGAAGTGCCTGGCATGAAAGCCCTCATCGACCGTGCGGTGATCCAGGGGCTCCTCCTGCCGAGGACGCACGCCGAGCTGTATGAGAACCTGCGGCATTTCTACATTTACGCCGACGACAAGGGCGTGGGCGGCTGTTGCGCGCTCCGCGTGGACAACCAGGATCTGGCGGAAGTCTGGGCCTTGGTGGTCCGGGAGGATCTCCGGGGCAACCACGTGGGCGGCGCCCTGTTGGAGGCCTGCGTGGCCGATGCCCGCCAGCGCGGGGTCAAGCGTGTCTACGCCCTGAGCCGGACCCCCGTCTTCTTTCTTCGGCATTCCTTTCAGGAGATCGACCGCTACGAGCTTCCGCAGAAAGTGGCGCGGGACTGCATCCAGTGCCACCTGTTCCTGCACTGCGAATCGGTCGCCATCATTCGTGATCTGACGTCCGCCGGGGACGAACCGGCATAACGCCGCGGGGGGAGGTACACGTCCGTGTCCTTGCAGGGTACACTCGGGTTTCTCGGTTTCGGCAACATGGGCAGAGCCATCGCGGGCGGCTTGATGGAGTGCGGCGCCGTCGGCGCCAAGCACCTGCTCGTCCACGATGTCGATGAAGACAAGGTCGCCCAGGCCGAACTCATGGGTCTTGCCGTTCACAAGGACCCCGCCGCGTTCGGCGCCGCCTGCGACTATCTCATCCTCGCGGTAAAACCGCAAAGCATGGAAGAAGCGTTGAGCCAGGTGAAGCCCGGGTTGACGGACCGCACGCTGATCATCTCTATCGCGGCGGGAATCTCCATTGCGTTTATCCAGGAACGGTTGGGCGCGTCGTTTCGCGTCGTCCGGGTCATGCCAAACACACCCGCCCTCGTGGGTGCGGGCGCTGCCGGGGTTGCGTTGAGCGAAACCTGCAAACCTTCCGACGGCGAGGTGGCGCGGCTGATCTTTGAAGCTATCGGAATCGTCGAAATGGTGCCCGAAAACCTGATTGATGCCGTCACCGCCGTCAGCGGCAGCGGGCCGGCCTATTTCTTCTACCTGGTGGAGTGCCTCGTGAAGGCGGGCATGGCCGAAGGACTCAGCGAATCCCAGGCGACCCGTCTCGCAAGCCAGACCCTGGTAGGGGCAGGCCTGCTCCTGCGCGATTCCGCGGACGCGCCGGGCACGCTGCGGGAACGGGTCACGTCCAAGGGCGGCACCACGGAGGCGGCGCTGAAGACGTTTGCCGCGGAAGGATTTGACAAGGTGGTAGCGGCGGCGGTAAACGCGGCCTCGGAGCGATCGCGCGCGCTTGGCCGTTGACGGGGACCGTCGCCCACGTGTTGCCGGGAGGGAGTGCTCGAATGAGAAAGGATGACAAGGTCGTGACCGAGGTGCTCGGCGACGAGCACGCGGTGACGCCCAGCGATATATTCAGCAAGCAGTTTAAGCGACGCAGTTTTGGGGGATACGACCCGAAGGACGTCGACGACTTCCTGGAACGCGTCGCAGATGCGCTCGAGAACCTGATCGTGCAGGTGCGCGTTCTCAAAGAGAAGAACGAGGAACAGCGCAAATCCCTTCAGGAGTTCCGTGACCTCGAGGGCGCCTTGCGCGGCGCTTTGGTGGCCTCGCAGCAACTGGGCGACGACATGCGCGAGTCCGCGAAGCGCGAGGCCCACGTGATGCTCGAAGAGGCGAAACTGAAGAAGGCCCAGGCCCAACTCGAGGCCTCCCGCATTCCGACGGCGTTGACGCGCGACATCCACATCCTGGAACAGCAACGCTCCCGGCTGCGGATCGAGATGCTCGCTATCCTCGAGACGCACCGGAGACTCATCGACAGTCTCTTACCCGAGGATGCCATGCAGATGCCCACGAGCTTTTTCGAAGTGGGCCAGCAGGAGCCCCAGCTCCCGCGTAGCGCTCCCGCGTCGCTCTCGGCACCTTTGGCGCCGGCTCCGCCCCCGGCAGAACCGGAGGGGCCGGTCTCCAGCAACCTATCCCAAAGCGACGCCGCCCCGGAGCCGGAAGCGCCCATGCAACCTCCACACGAGGACAGGGATACCATTCTCGACGCGGTTGATGAATTCGTGCTCGATGGCCCGCCCGTTCGCGAGGACGCGGAAGACCTCCCGGAGGAAACGATACGATGAGAATGGCGCTTGCCGCCATGGCCCTGGCTATCCTGGCCCAGACTCCCACGGTGGACGCGTTTCTGAAGACCTTTGCCGAGAAACGCGCTCACGTCGAGAAACTGGAAGCCGCGTTTACCCAGGACACCGTCACGCCGGACGAAACCACGCTTGCCAATGGGCGCATCGTGTACGAACGGCCCCGGCGCATTCTGCTCCATTATTTCGACCCCGAGGTCGTCTACCTCGTGGATGGCACCCGTGTCTATCAATACAACGCCGAAATCGAGCAGGTCCAAATCTACGACCTCGAATCCGATCCCCAGATGGAAGCCCTGTTTCTCGGCTTCGACGAGGATACGGCGCGCCTGCGCGAGGCCTACACCCTCGGCGTGTTCGATGCCATGAACTCGTGCGGAACCAAGGGCCTTCGCCTTATTCCGTTGGAGGTCCGCAAGGACAAACCAGAAGCCGAGGCGGATGAGGAAGTGTCCGGCCTCTTTCAGGAGGTTGAGTTGTTTCTCCGAGAGGAGGACTACCTGCCCTGCCGCATCCACGTCGTAAACGATGCCGAGTCGAGCGTCGAAATCCGCGTGGATCGTATCAAGATCAATACCGATGCCGGCGAGGCCACGGCCCAAATCGAGGTACCCGAGGGGACGAGCATCATCGAGAACGAAGTGCTCGTCGAGAAAGTGGGCCCCGGCGGAAAGCGCATCCCGGAGCGCGCCACCCAAGGCACTTCCACTCCTCCGCAACCAGGCGAGGCGCCGGCTCCGTGATCCCGATTGTCCTGGCGTCCGGCTCGCCCAGACGGCGCGCCCTGCTTGCCGCCCTCGGCATCGAATTCACTGTTGTTTCCAGTGGAGTCCACGAAGTCGACGAAGGAACGGACCCGGCCGAGATCGTCATCGCCAACGCCCGGATGAAACGTGACGACGTACTTCGACGTCTTGAGACTCCTTCATTGGTGATCGCCGCCGATACCCTGGTCTTTCTGGAAGACCAGGTACTCTCCAAACCACGAGACTTGGAGGAAGCGCACCAAATGCTGCGCGCACTCTCAGGGCGCACCCATCAGGTCATCACAGGGCTCGCGCTGGCGGATGCCACTCGCGGCACATCGTGCGAGGGAAGCGAAACCAGCGACGTCACCTTCCGCGTTCTTTCTGACGAGGAAATTGCCCACTTCGTCCACGCGGTGAAACCCCTTGACCGGGCGGGCGCCTACACGGTGGACGGGCCGGGCAGTCTTCTTGTGGAACGGTACGGCGGCTGTTTTCAGAATGTGTTGGGGTTGCCCATGGTACGGTTGGACCGCTTGTTGCGCGAATTGGGCTACAGCCTGTTTGAGATTATGGACGGCCCGAAGGCGTCATTTCTGTAGCATCTTCTTCCGGGAAGAACATGGCTTCCACGTACGCTTCGTGGAAATGGGGATCCAGCGACAGGTCCACATGGTGTGTTCGCTGCGCCAACGATTCGGCCCGCTCCCTCGCGCTGAGTGAAAGTGCGGCGAGATGAGCCCCCGAGAGCGAGGTGTTGCCCACGAATGCAAGCTTGCTTGGCGGCAAGCCATGCGGAAGCAGCCCGATGCGTTGGGCGTTCTCGCAACGGATGTAGTTTCCGAACGCACCCGCCACAAGAACGTGTTCGACTTCATCGATTCCCAACTCGGCCCGGCGCAGCAAGATAGTGAATCCCGCGCGGATCGCCGCGATAGCGAGTTGGAGTTCCCGAACGTCCGCCTGAGTCAACTCGATCGCGGAGCCGATGGAGGTTTCACTTGCTTCCACGAGGACGAATCGCGTTCCGCTCGCGTCGGAGACAACGCGGCGGCGAATCGCCTCGGGCAGGTTGTCAGGCAATTGACCTGGTTCCAGCATAAGTCCTTGAGGCAGCACGATTCCCAGCCGCAGCAGTCCCGCGGCCGCGTCGATCAGCGCGGAACCACAGATTCCCGCGGGACGCACATCGCCGATGACGGACCAGCGGACGTCATCCTCGAAGATAAACTCTTCAATGGCCCCTTCCGCCGCACGCATACCGTGCGAAATCCGGGCCCCCTCAAAGGCCGGACCCGCCGCGCACGATGTAGCCCACAGAATCCCGTCCCGGTGCAGCACCAATTCGCCGTTGGTGCCGATGTCGATTAGCATCACAGGACCCTGGCTCTCGGCGATGTTCGTGGTGAGCATGCCTGCGACGGTGTCTCCACCAACGAAACCGCCAATCACGGGAAACACATACACGGACCCGCGCGGATGAATGGAGATGCCCGTTTCCTTCGCGGGGATCCGCAAGGAGCGGCTCGCGGCGGGCACAAAGGGGACTTCCCCCAACGCCCCCGGATCGAGACCAGCGAACAGATGCTGCATGGTCGTGTTGCCGGCGATGATAATCTGCACAATCGCCTGGGGCGTAATGCCCGCTCGCGCCGCAAGGTCGAGGCACATCTCATTGACCGCTGCCACGGCCATCGCGCGCAGTTCTTCCAGCCCTTTCATGTGTTGCCGCGTGTGAAGAATACGGCTGAGCACGTCGTCGCCGAGACTGGTTTGGGGGTTCATCCGGGACGCGCGGGCGCGCTCGACTCCAGTGCAAGGATCGAGCAGGACCCCCACGAGTGTCGTCGTGCCAATATCGAACGCGGCCACGCAGTAGGGCTTCCGCGATACTCCGCCGTCGAAGGCGATCAACTCGCCGTCCACGGCAATGGCCTCTCCGCAGAACCCGCTCTGACGCAACTGGGCTGGCAGCACAGACAGAACGTCGCGGCCTACGGCGAGCGGGCCCGTATGCCGTAGCAGCCTTTCCAGGTCGGCCGCATCGTCTTCGAGCGTCGGGGCGTTCATCTCGACATGTACGCGGCGCACCGGAGGGTCGGAGCCAACAGCCGCGGGGCCCGAAGAGTCCGCCAGGATCTTGTACGTTGTGGATAAAAGCGACTTGTCGGGCACCGTGACAACGACCGGGCGCACCACGGCCGCCCGGCATGCGAGGCGAATACCGGACGTCAACTCCTCGGGGGTCAGCAGCGCTTGCTCATCAGAGGCAGGCTCCGACAGGCCAGCCATGGCCTTCACGCGACACTTTCCACAGGTGCCCTGGCCGCCGCACGGGTAGTCGAGAAACACGCCTGCGCGTGTGGCTGCCTCGCGTACGGTCACCCCGGGGCGGACTCGTACCATCCGCCCCTGGGGCTCAAATGTCACGGAAACCTCGGACTCAATCATACCTTCTCACGCCGCCACCGCGGAGGTAGCGTCCCGGCGCATAGCGTGTCGCTACCGTTTGTCCACCGGCGTGAACTTGCGCACCTTTTCGCCCATATATACTTGACGGGGCCGATGGATGCGGTTATCCGGGTCACGGCGCATCTCCAGCCACTGCGCGATCCACCCCGGGAGGCGCCCGATAGCGAACATGACGGTGAACATGTTGGTTGGAATGCCCATCGCCTTGTAGATGATGCCGCTGTAGAAGTCCACGTTCGGGTGCAGTTTGCGGCTGATGAAGAAATCATCCTGCAACGCGACTTCCTCGATGCTCTTGGCAATGTCGAGCAGCGGGTCCTTGATGCCGAGTTCGGCGAGGACTTCATCGCACGCCTTCTTGATGATCCGGGCGCGCGGGTCGAAGTTCTTGTACACACGATGCCCAAAGCCCATCAGGCGGAAGCCCGAATCCTTCTTCTTGGCCAACTCGATGTATTTCTTGTAGTTGCCCCCGTCCGCGACGATCATCTCGAGCATCTCGATGACCTCCTGGTTGGCGCCGCCATGGAGCGGACCCCAAAGGCCGCTGATCCCCGCGGAGATTGACGCGTACAGGTTTGCCTGGCTGCTGCCCACCATTCGCACGGTGGACGTGCTGCAGTTCTGCTCGTGGTCAGCGTGCAGGATCAGGAGCAGGTTCAGCGCACGCTGGAC
>JADLCA010000596.1 GCA_020847495.1 Candidatus Hydrogenedentota bacterium
CGGCGGATGACGGGATACCACTCAAGGCACTGGTCTGATGCGAATTGCGACCAATACAGATCGACATCGGACAGATCTGCCGTTTCCTCGAGCAGAGGGAGCGAATCCTGCCCACGGTTTTCAAGGACCAGGTCCACTGCGCGCAGCACCTGATCCGCGCGGAGTCCCTTGGTTTCTCCCGCGTGTTCATGACGCACATCGGAGCGGCCGAGGTGTGCGCGCCGCCGCTCTATGGCGCAGTGGCCCGCGCCATAGGGTCCCGTCTCACGGAAGTGAACATAGCCGACCGACGTCAAGACAATCGGACAGCCCACCGCCGCCGCGATGTGCATTGTCCCGGTGTCGTTGGTTACAAGCAGGTTTGCACGTTCCAGCAGCGCCGCCAACTGCGGAATGGATGTCTTGCCAAAAAGATGCACGGCAAGCCCCGGCGCGTACTCCTCGAAGACCTGCCCCAGCGGCGCTTCATCCGCAACGCCCACGAGCGCGATCTTTGCCTGTCGGCCTTCCGACAGCATCCGTCCCAGCGAAGCGAACTGCGCCTCCGGCCACCGCTTGTCACGGTCGCTCGCGCCCAACTGGAAACACGCCAGAAACATGTCGCGCCCGATCCCCAGTGATTCGAGGAGCACCGTAGCGTCACGCCGCTGCTCGTCCGTTACCTTCATAACCAGACCGGATGGCGGGGGAGGGGCCTCCACGAAATGCCGGAACATGTCGCACAGATTTAGATCATTTAGACTTCGATTCAGTACATTCGTAAGGAAACAGTTGGGACCGCGTCCGCGGAATACATACCGAAAGTCTTCGCTCAGGTGCGCTCCCACGACGTGCGGAATCTCCGCCAGCTTGAGCAGCAGCGCCGAGGCGAGGCTGTGCGTGCAGTTGTACGCGATGTCGAAGCGGCCCTCCCGAAGGCGCTGCACGTG
Organism: Candidatus Hydrogenedentota bacterium; assembly: GCA_020847495.1. Taxonomy (GTDB): domain Bacteria; phylum Hydrogenedentota; class Hydrogenedentia; order Hydrogenedentales; family SLHB01; genus JAHDWY01. Next base: position 930 of record JADLCA010000596.1, read on the forward strand.
CGCGTCGGCTGTTTCGTACGCGTGCAGAAAGCGATCAGCGTCCTCCGACCGCAGGTCGAGGAACATGTCATCTTCCTCGTAAACAAGAACCTCGTCCACATCCGGATTGCACTCGGCGATGGCCTTTCCCATTCGGCGTACCATGACGGTGATGAGGGCGTCCGGGTGCATCTGCTTGAGAGAACGAATCAACGGCGAGGTTTGCAGGACATCGCCCATCCGCGTCATTTGCGTGACGAGTATGCGCGGCGATCGCTGCGATGGGCTGTTCTCAGTCATCGGCGAACTCCGCCAGCAATTGCTCCGCGGAGGACCGCAATTCGCGAAGATACGCGAACACCGCTTCGGGATAGCTCAGGGCCGTGCCCATCAGCGGCACCCGCGCATTGATGGCCTCCTGCGTGAACGGCGTATCCGAGGGCAATGCGGATAGATATCGTCCCAAGGGCGTCTCGCGCCCAACCGAGTCCGCCACTTCCGCCACGCTACGCTGCGCGCGGATGCCTTTGGATTCAATGCGGTCCGCGAAGTGCTCGAGAATCGTGTCCAGCATTTGTTGTGCGCGATGTTCGTATGTGTGCTCGCGCAGGACCCGCTGCCGGGCCGCCAGAGCAATGGCGAGGCGCTCGTCTTCGTGGGCGAGATAGTAGTCGATCTTCCCGCGCAGTTCCGCGAGCGTGCGATAGACAGGCAGCTCCTTCTCGAAATCGAAGAGCGCATCAAGGCCCACGCAGGGATCGCACAACTGGAATCCGCCGCAGGCCGCAATCTCGAACACGCGCGGATTGATCGCATCGCACCGCGGATCAACGCCATCGTGCGTCGCGCTCGAGTGGAGGTTCAGATTGATGGCCGATCCCGCGACGATCTTCGAAAAGTCCTCCGGCGTGAACCGATGATCGGGTTTGCATACCAGCCGCTGCAACTCCCGTGCGCTCCATTCCACGCCCCAAATCTTGAAATCGTAGTCGGTCAATCCGCTGAAGAGCATATTCCGGTTGCGGTACCCTGCCCCCGCGAACGAGACATGGCACCCATAGGTGGCACGCTCCTCCGCAGTGAGTGCAACGGGACAATGCACTTCAGGGTCGCAGGCGGTCTGTACGTAGGCATGACGGCGGCAACCCGCTTGCGTCAACTTATCTTCAAACTCGCCGGGCTGGATGTGAAAGAAGCAGTCGTAGTGCGGCGCGATCTCGCTCCAGTAAGTCATGTGGCGCCAGTTTTCGACAAACCAGTATGCCGTGACGATATTCTCTTTGCGCAGGCGCAGGGGCCACTGGTTTCCCACAGGCGCTTGCGCAAGCACAATGCAGACATTCGGCGCGAACTCGCTCACGCGCGCATAGCTCCACTCCGACATCATATTCGCAACCATGCCGGAGAGCTGACTGGAAGCCCGTTTCGAGGCGACGCTACCGGCAAAGGCCTCGTAGAGCGGCCACCCCGCACTGTTGTCCACAAAAAGTGTGCGGTGCCCCATGCGCTGAAAGGCGCGGGCAAGGTACTGCGCGTTAGGCAGACTGCCCCCATACATGGGACCAACTACCGCTACCCCGAGGCGCCGGTCAGCGATGCGCGCTCGCGCGAGTTGCGATTGAACGGCGTCCACATAATGCGGGTGAAGGCGCGCCGTCGGCGGGTGCACAAACACCTGGGGTCTTGCCGCCGCGATGGCGCGGAATGCGGAGGAGTGGCCGATCGCATTGGTATCGCCGATGCCAATCAAGAGGGATGAATCGCGCAGGGAATTCTGAATCGCGAACGTGGCCACACTGAGGTCGGGTTCCACGGCGGAGACATCGAAGCCCCGGTGAAGCAGTTCGGCCACGTGATACCCCAGACCCACGCCGACCACGAGCACAGGCCGCCCCGGTTCCAATTCTGCGGAGTCTACAAGCCGTGCCGCTTCTTCACGAGGCTTGTATTGGCTGTGCAGCAGCACCTCATCCACACGAAGCGTGGGCTCGCCGCCCCGGCCGGTAAGCAGTTCCACGCCGGGCCGCGCCTTGTGTTGCGACAGAGTCGCACTCCATTCATGCGCGGTCTTCATGATTCTCCGCGTCCAGTGCAGCCAGCAGCGCCATGGCCTGTGGATGGCCGGGCGCGAGCAGCAGGAGCGTTTCCAAGCGGTCGCGGGCCTCCGCGTTGCGTCCCATGTGCTGAAGCAGAGCGGCCAAGTGGCAAGCCATCGCAGTGTCGCCGGGATAAAACTCCACAAAGCGGCGGAGATAGGGCTCGGCCTCTCCAGCGCGTCCCAATGCTTCGGCAGTTTCCACGAGCCTCATCACAATCGCCGCGTTGTCAACTCTGATGTCAAGCGCGTTGACAAAGAGATCGAAGGCCTCCGAAAGGCGCCGCTCGGACAGACGTACCAGGCCCAGACCCGCGGTCACGCGATCGTTCTGCGCATCGGATTCGTATGCGCGCTCAAGCAGCGGCTTGGCGTCGTCCACGCGATTCACCGCGATCAACACGATGCCCAATTCTCCCGCGGTTTCCGCGTCCTCTGGCTGGATACGCAACACTTCCCGGTACAACGACTCCGCCGTATCCAACTGCCCCATGCGCGCCACCGCCCGCGCCATAAGTTTCGCGCGCTCCGCGCGATCCGCGCCCCGGGTTTCCTTCGCCAACTGAAATGCCGACGCGTAATCCTTCTCTTCCAGCGCGTGCCGCGCGCTCATCAGCCGGTCCATCCCTGGCTTGGCCGCGACAACCAGATACTGATAGACGAGGAAGTCCTGATACTCCTGGTCGTCCAACGGGCCAATCGTCAGTATACCCAGGCGCAGGCAGCCCGTCGCGTCGCGCGGCAGGTTCTCGGCGGGCCACATCGATAGCGGCTGAATCGTCAACACCTCGAGGCCCGCGTCCATGACCATCTGCTGCATGTCCGGCGCACAGAAGAACCGGAGGTGCGTGCGGTCCATGATGCCCGCGTCCTCATACTGCCAGCGTCCATTCACGTGCATCTCGACCGTTTGCCAGAACCGCACGTTGGGAATGCTCATCACGATCACGCCGTGTTTCGAGAGAACACGCGACACATTGCGCAAGGCCTTCACCGGATCCACAAGGTGTTCCAGCACGTCGCCAAACACCACGCAATCAAAATACTCGTCCTCAAATGGCAGATCCATGTCCTCGATGCTGCCGAGCAGTGCATCGTCCAGTACGCGCTTCGCGAGTTCCCATGCACGCTCGACGATCTCGATGCCCACCACTTCCCGCACGCCGCGCCGCTTCAATGAAAGACCGAACTCACCGCCGCCGCACCCGCAATCCAGCAGGCGGACCGTGTGCTGCGGCACGTGCGCGGCTAGTTCGGGCCGTGGCGATCGGTAGTAGCCGCCCTTGTTGAAACGCGACTCGCCTTGATAGCCGCCCAACGCGCCGAGCGCTTCCAGCACCATGAGGATCATTTGCCGTGTCCGGTGCTGGTACGTGTGCTTCGCATACACGAGCCTGCGTCCTTCCGCCGCGATGCGCTCTCGAGCGGGCCGGGATGATAGATACTGCTCAATGACATCGAGCAAATCTTCATCGTTCCTGTAAATGACGAGATGCTCGCCGTCCGCAAACAACTCTTCCAGCCCGTCCGACTCATCGGTGATCAGGAGTGCGCCGGAGGCCAAGGCTTCGAATACGCGCATGTTGACGTCCCGGTCGGCCGCGATGTTGATCACAATCTTCGACTGCGCGTAGATGCGTGCCATGTCCCCGGGCCAGAACTGCCCAATGCACGAATTAGGGAAGCGCCTCCGGACCGCATCGAGCAGTCGTTTTCTGCGATGAGCCGGCTCGTCGGGGATTCCACCCACGAACGCCACATCGTAGATGCGCTCGAGCGGCTCCACCGCGTGAAGCTCCGGCGAGCACCCGAGAGGCATCCACGCTACATTCGGAATGCCCGCCTCGATGAAGTCCTGCACCCGCGTGCGCTGCGCGAGAAAGGTAAAATCGAAATTCCTGGCCAGTTCGAGGCGAATATCCAGCGCGAACTGCGTGTCAATGAAATACCCCACGCGGGGGATGGAGAGCGACGCAATATCCTCCGGGATCTCGCGAATTCCTGAATCCACCCAGAACAGAAGGCTCGGTTCGAAGCTCTTCGGGAGTTTGCTCAACCGTTCTGTATAGGATTCCCCCGGACTCCAAGTGACATCCGGTCCGCGGTACGCGGGCAGCTCCCCCGGGAGCCCCCACTTCGCAAAGACTCTTGGTGAAAGACACCGGCCCCCGGTCACCACGTTGTGGTCCTTACGCAGGGCCTGCTCGAAGTACCGCGCCGTGGTGATGGGGGAGAAGAGATACTCCATCGAGACATTCAAGCGGGGGAATGGCTCTGCACCGCTTGCCACGCTGGCGTAGATCTTCCGCTCGGCAGCGCGCTCGATTGCCTCACGCCACCGTCGCGAAAAGGCTTCGATGGGAAACCTCTGCGCGACAGTTTCTTTGCCGCGCGCACCCAGCGCGCGCGCATGGTCGCGGTCTTTGAGCAACAGCGCAATGCGTTCTCGCAGCACACCTGAATCATCCGATACATAGCCATCGACGCCATCCGTCAAAGGCGAGGTCCGGTTCGCGAGCGAGACCACCGGCATGCCGCAGGCCATCGCCTCCAGCATCGCGAGGTTGTACCCGTCTTCGTATGCCTCGCGCGTGACGTGCAAATAACACCGTAATCGGCGGTAGTGATCGAGAAGGTCCTCAAACGATTTGGATGGACAGGCCTCCGGTATCTCAGGGTCATCGCCGAGGATGCGATTCGGAAATCCGCTGCAGACACGCTCTTGGAGATCGACGTCAAACATGAGGTCACGTGCCCGCATCGCGTTGCCCACCCGCAAGACTTCCGCAGTTTCACCGGTGTATCCGCCGTACTCCTCAACGTCAATTCCCGGGGGAATGACAATCCCCGGCATGCCGTAGTCGTCGCGCTTGGATTCGGAGATATACACAAACGTGAACTGATCGCAGATACGGTCGAGTACGCGCTTGTATGACGCCTTGCCCTTCTCGAGATCGCTGTCCACGGTTGTCTCGAGAAAGGAACGTCGATTGTGGCACACGAGCAGGCTGGGCACTCCGCAGTCCAATAGGTCGATCGCGTTCAATTCGTTATGCGCGATTACCACATCGTAGTGTCCGGCGGCCAGTTCCCTGCGCCATTCCTCTTCTTCGACGAGGGTGATACCGGGTGGCACCGGACGAAACTGTGTGTGCCATGGACGCACAAAGCGGGGTTTGTTGTAGAGTCCTACGGTGATGGGAATGCCCACTCGGGCCATGAGGCACAGGTACGGTTCGTGGAAGTTGAACGTCAGAACCCGCGGGCTCGACATGATCAGCCGGCCTGGCTTTGGGAGCGTTCCTGCAGCAACGTTACGATCCGGGACTCGATTTCGGCGCGCGGGGCCAGCTCATACTCCAGCAGGTCGCCGAGGAGCACCAAATCGCCGGACTCCAACGCCCCCGCCGCTTCCAACAGGAAGCTGTTGAGTTCATTGTGGATTTCCGCGACGTTCTTGCCATTGAGAGTCAGTTCGGCAAAGGTGAGTCCCAGTGCGTTCACGATCATGATCTCGCGAGACTTGATTTCCGCCCAGATATCCGCCAAGCGCTGAAATGGCTCATACCCATCC
>JADLCA010000597.1 GCA_020847495.1 Candidatus Hydrogenedentota bacterium
CCGGTACTCCCACACCGTCTGCAAGTTGACCGCCTGCTGGGCCGCATCGCCGCGGCCCCATCGGATTTCGCACGGCAGTTCATCGCAGTACATCCGCACATCGCTCGCACTGCGGGCGGCAATCTCCGACACGGTCAGGGTCTTTGCTAGCGCGGTTTGCGAAAAGGCCGTCCACACATCCATGGCCTCCCGCAAAGAGGGCTGCTCGATCCGCGCGCCTGGCTCCACGCTGGCCACGCCGGGGATCTGTGTAATCAATGGTCCGGGATACGGCGCGCCGTCTTCCAACTTTCGCAGCACGACGCCCTCGTCATCGATCTCAAAACACTGATTGCGGACCATCAGCGTCGCCACCGGGACGCGCTCCTCCACGGTGATTGACACCATATCCGGGTAGATACGCGTCACGCGGCATTTCTTCACATAGGGCAGTGCCCCTACTCGCGCGCGTATTTCCGATGCTTGCAGGAAGAGAATGTTGTCCTCGTTCGTGATGCCCGATGCGCCGACGACATCATTCGCATCGAGCCGTAACGTGCCATCGACTTTGATTGTCTTCACGAGGAAATAGGTTGATTCGTTCACGTACTTGTAGAAGGCATAGGCGGCCGCCACCGTCACCGCGCATGCGAACAGCGTGGCGAGAATAGAATCCGCGTTGCGGCGAATCGAACGCCGCGTCGCCCCCGGCCGCCCCTGACGCGTCTCTGTGAATCCTGCACTCATGACCGCTGTCTGAACTCCCTCAGAATCACCGGCGCGATCCGGTTGATATTGCCCGCGCCCAGCACGAGAACCACATCGCCCGCTTCGAGGTCCGGCGCGAGGACCCCCGGCACGTCGTTCATATCGCTGACCAGCGCCACATGGCTTGCGCCCTTGTCGCGCGCGGCGTTTACGATAAGCCCGGAATCCACGCCCGGCATGGGCTCTTCGCGGGAAGGGTAGATATCCGTCACGAGAACCCGGTCAAACGCGCTCAGCACGCGCGCGAAATCCTCGTAAAAGAACTTGGTCCGGCTGAACAGGTGCGGTTGGAACACGCCGATGATGCGCTTGGGTTTGACCCAGCGCACCGCTTCGAGCGTGCTCGCGATCTCCGTGGGATGGTGCGCGTAATCCTCGACCACGGTCACGCCCGCGTGCTCGCCGCACACCTGCAAGCGGCGCTGCACGCCGTCGTACAGTTTGAGCCCATCCGCGATGTGGCCAAACTTCATTCCGAGGCAGAGGCCCACCGCGCATGCCGCGAGCGCATTTCGCACGTTATGCGCGCCCACCGCGTTGAAGGTCAGCGTGCCCAGTCGGCCCGTTTGGCCAAGGCGCTCGTCATGGCTCGTCACATCCACGCGCGTCCGCAATCCCGCGAGCTGTGAAGCCGCCGCGCCCATTCCTGTGGCGCAAAGCGAGGCGTTGGACCCTTGCAGGCCCGCTCCGTCCTCCATGCCGTAGGTGATGCAGACGCTGTCGATGTTTTTCAGAACGGAACGGCAACTGGGATCGTCCCAGCACACAATCGAATACCCGTAGAAGGGCACCCCATTGCAGAACTCGACGAAGGCCCGCTTGATGTTGTCCAGCGTGCCGTAATACTCGAGATGCTCCGCGTCCATATTCGTGACGACAGCGATGGTGGGGTGGAGGCGCAGGAAGGATCCGTCGTGCTCGTCGGCCTCGGCGACGAGGTAATCGCCCGTACCCCAACGCGCATTGGTCCCGCTGCGATGCAGAATCCCGCCGACGATACTCGTCGCGCCGATGTTTGCGCGGTCAAGGATCGCACTGATCATCGAGGTCGTCGTGGTCTTGCCGTGCGTGCCGCCCACGGCGATGGCGTTCGGCTTGAGCCGCATCAGGTCGGCCAGCAAATCGCTCCGGTGAATGACCGGCACACTGCGGTCACGCGCGGCCACTACCTCCGGATTGGCATCACTCACCGCCGCGGAAATGACCACAATCCCTGCGTCTCCAAGATTCGCGGGATCGTGCCCTTCACGAAAGCGCAATCCATACTGTTCGAGCCGGTCCGTGATTTCGCTGGCCTTCAAGTCCGACCCGGAGACCTCATGCCCCAGATTGATCAGAATCTCGGCGAGTCCGCTCATGCCAATCCCACCGACCCCGACCATATGGACTTTTCGTTTTAGGCCGTTCACCTATCCTGCTCCTACCCAATATGTTGTGGCTCGCCCCAGTATAGCACAAGCGCCACCACAAGTGAAGGGGGTAGGAGGGGGAGGTAACGCAAGATTTTGGGGTCGTCAGAAGGGATCCATCAAGACACCGATGTAGTTGCAACAACTGGTGCCGTAATGGCTTACGCTCCAAAAGGGCATGCAATACTCATCTCGTCTACTGTGTGAAAAACGTGTCCCCCGCAGGAAGACCCTGCGGGGGACACTAAGTGACTGAGCCATGCTACGGTTAGGGCAGCGACACGTTATTCTGAACTGCAGATACGGTGTCACCCCATGCGCGATTGACTGGGAAGTCACCCTCGGGCTCATACTTGAGGAACTCCACGTGTCCATCCATGTAGAGCACGTTGGAGCCACCCGGAATGTGATTCATTGTGGTTCCGGTCGAGTCAGTTGGGGATGTGCTGATTTGGTCCCACATGGTGGCAATCTCTGACTGGGCCTTCGCACTGCCTGCGGGATTGTTGATGTCGGTGACCATGAACCGCTCGATACCCTCTCTGAGTCGGTACAGAGTAGTCCCATCAGAATTTCCTATGACCGGTAGTCCAAAAGCTCCTGCCGCGCTCAGGTTCAGGTTACTTTCCATAAGCGCGCGCATTGCCGCCCCGACGGGCGCAGGGAATTCACTTTGGTACTTCACCCCCATTCCGTTATTGTTAGGGCCAAGAGTGAGAACGACTAATGCGTCAAGAATCTGATATGGAATGTGGTACTCGCGCCCGCCTGCCGATTTGGTGTGGTATGGGTGCTCGCCGTCTCCACGATCCACGACCCAGCCGAGATACTGATAACTATCGGCATGGCCGGTGCCTTGGCCCGCGCCGATGCACGGCGTGCCGTTGTCGCTGAACTGGGCCACGATTTCCAGGTGGTCCTCAATGTCCTGGCTTGCATCCGGATCGGAAGGGCAGCGGAACACGTTCCAGTCCGTCAGATACTCTGGGTAGATTGTCTCGGAGAGGGGGGCAATCTCGATACCATCTTGATAGTTGCACCCCGCGTAAGTTGGGTCATTTGATGGGTCGATCCCGTCATCGTCGGTCAAATAAAAATCGGGACCCTGCATGGGCGGGAAGTTGCCGCCGGACTCGTTGGCGTACATCTTGTAGATGACACCCATTTGTTTGAGGTTGTTCTGACAACTGGCCCGCCGGGCCGCTTCGCGCGCGCGCGCCAGGGCAGGCAGCAAGATGGCCGCCAGAATGCCGATGATGGCGATTACTACGAGCAATTCGATCAGCGTGAAACCTCTTCTTTGCATACTCATATCAGTTTGGTACTCCATGATGGTGGCAAAGCCCCGCGGCCCGGTTTGGTTGCCTGTACACGGGCACCCCTCCCGCCACGTCCCCGCCACGGTAAGCGCCAATCGCATGTCCACTGTTAAGAATGAGTTAGAGTTATGTTAGGCTGGCGGACAGTCCCCGCACTGGCTCCTTCTGCCCGGCCGGTGCCTCCGCATGCCCCAGTATCTTGATCGTTCTCACCTCCTTGCGTCATTGTGTGTCCTAGGAACAAAGGATGTCTGTCCAACAGATACCCCGTTTCCAATTGGTACGGCAGTCTACCATACGTGGCTGAGAATCGGCCAAGGAAAAATTCTGGAACGCTTCGACTCGAGGGAGGGACGCCCATGAGCTTCGGGAAGCATCAGCGCGGTTTTACTCTAATAGAGCTTCTTGTGGTCATCGCCATCATCGGCATCCTGGCGGCGATCCTGCTGCCGGCCTTGGCCCGCGCACGAGAAGCGGCCCGGCGTGCGGCCTGCGCCAATAACCTGAAGCAGTTTGGTCTCATCTTCTCGATGTACTCGAGCGAAGTCCGCGGAGGCAAACTTCCCTCGCGCCAGATTGAACGCAACGATGGACGCCCCAGCCGGGAAATGATCTTCAACGACCCGGACCTGTATCCCGAATACCTGACCGACTGGAACCTGGTGTGGTGTCCCTCCTGGACCGCCCAGGCGGGCCCCGTCGCCCGCTACGATGGCAAAACTGATCGCGGCAGTAACGGCAACGGCCGCATCGACCTCGGCGAGATCACCACGGAGCCCTACGATTACTGCGGCTGGATGATACTGGAAGACCGCAACGTGCTGGGCGACAACTTGTTGGCCCTGGTGGGCTCCGACGGTAAAGTCATCGGTTCGCCCGACCAATACGGCCGTTTCACGGAAGGCCAGATGGCCACGGGGCCATTCGGAGAATTGGGGCTCGCCAGTTTCGCATCCCACGGCGCCGCCAGCGACGCGGACTATAACTTCGCGGCGACCTTCCCCGGAACTCAGGCCAACGGCGGCAGCACGCTATACAGGTTAAGGGAAGGCATTGAGCGTTTCCTGGTCACGGACGTCAACAACCCCGCGTCGAGTGCGGGCTCGGCGAGCCGGGTCCCGGTGCTGTGGGATCACGTCACGGCGGAAGTGATCTCCTTCGCGCATATCCCCGGTGGCATCAATGTGCTGTACCTAGACGGACACGTCGAGTTTCTCAAGTACCTGGGCGTCGCCGGAAGCCCGTTCCCCGCAACCGCCGCCCACGCCGTCTCATCAGGAACCTACGGCCACCTCTTCAACGGCGTGGGGGACCCAACGGCCTGGTAGGTCCGTCAGCGCTCCTGATAGGCTTGTCTCCTGGTTCAAATACTATGGCGTCGCCGTTGCTGTCGTGCCGAGTGAGCCCAGGTACTGCGTCACCGACGCGGCGACCTCCTGAAGGGCCTTGGCTTCTGCCTCGTGATAGGCCTTGTCCACCGTTTCATCGAAGCTGAGGTCTTCCTTCGCCTTACTCGCGCGGACTTCTTCGAACCCGACCGTGGTGAAAGGCACCGTGCCGCTGCGAACATCAAGCAGCGCCGCCTCGACCGTGCAATA
>JADLCA010000598.1 GCA_020847495.1 Candidatus Hydrogenedentota bacterium
CGTCTGTGATCAGGAATCGTTCAATACCGTTGCGCAACCGCTTCACCGTGTCTCCCATGCCGGTGCCGGTGGCTGCCGGCGGCGCAGGGACCCACACCGGCCAGGGACTGGATGTCAGGGGCAGATCCTCGGTGTAGTCCTTTAATCTCACGGCGCCCACGCCCGCAATGGCGGCGTCGCCGACCACGGGGCTTGTCGTTTTGGCGCTCCATATACCGCAGTATTCCTGCGCGTTCTGTGCGATGTACCCTTTGTACATGTACGACCGGGCCAACTCCGCGGATGCGAAATAGTCGTACGAAACCAGGTCTTCATCATGTAATGCCGCATCCTGCCACGCGGTGAAGTTGATTGGACCTGAAGGTACCCGTGCCCCCACGCTGGTCCATCCCGGATCCCCACCCGCGTCAGATGGACAGCGGGCGACGGCGAGGTCCGTCAGATACTCCGGAAAGACTGCGGCGGCGTGCGGGGACTCAAAGAGCGCTGACGAAAAGGAGTCGGCGCGCACGCTGCCGTAAGGTGCGGAGGGGGGGAAAAGCCCGTTGGATTCTCCCGAGAACATGGCAAACACTACGCCGAATTGCTTCAGATTATTCTGGCAACTCGCACGCCGGGCCGCTTCCCGGGCACGTGCCAGTGCGGGAAGCAGGATGGCGGCGAGGATCGCCAGAATGGCAATCACCACAAGCAGTTCAACCAGGGTGAAACCATGACGGGCGCGTCCATGACCGGGCCAAAAGCAAGTCACTTCACTCGGCATTCTTCAGCGCCGTGGAGAGCCGCTCGGTCATGATCCTGAGGGTCTTGACCCTCGCGTGCCGCTTGTCGTCTCCCTCGACAACGATCCACGGCGCGTGAGGAGTGGAAGTGTGTTCGATCATGTCCGACACGGGATCCCAGTAGTCCTCCCATTTCTCGCGATTGCGCCAGTCTTCGTCGGTAAGCTTCCAGCGCTTGTGCGGTTGCGCTTCACGCTCCTTGAAGCGCCGCAACTGTTCGTCCTTGGATATGTGCATATAAAACTTCACGAGTACCGTGCCAAATTCCACGATCTGCTGTTCAAATTCGTTGATTTCGCGATACGCCCGCTCCCATTCATCTGGCTTCGCGAACCCTTCCACACGCTCCACGAGAACCCGGCCGTACCAGCTTCGGTCGAAAATGACAAAATGGCCCGCCTTGGGCAGCGCGCGCCAGAACCGCCAGAGGTAGTGACGGCGCTTCTCTTCGCCGTGTGGGGCCGCCGTGGGAACCACTTCATAGCCACGCGGATCGAGTCCTCGGGTCAGCCTGCGGATGTTCCCGCCCTTGCCCGAGGCGTCCCACCCTTCATACACGATCACCACGGGCAAGCGTTCGAAGAAGCAGCGATGCTGCAACCTGCGGATCTCATCCTGCAATCGAGGAAGCGCCTTCTCGTATTCGTCCTTGTCGAGCTTGGCGGACAGGTCCGCACGGTCGAGCGGGCTTGTCCGCCGCGGAGGCTGCACGATGGACGTCGATGGCCGGGCGTCGCCGCGAGCAAGGGCTTTCTTGAGGGCGGCGCAGAGAGTCTCGGCGACCTTCACCTGGGCGAAGCGTTCATCCGTGGCGGGGACGATCGTCCACGGGGCATACGCCGTGGAGGTTTCCCGCAGCATGTCTTCCGCCGCGTTATAGTACTCTTCGTACCGCTTGTGCCGGCGGCGCTCGCCCTTGCCCACTTTCCATGCGAAGGCAGGATCCTTGGCCATCCGCTTGAAGCGCTTCGCCTGTTCCTTCTTCGAGATGTGAAAGAAGAACTTCACAACGACGGCCCCATCGTCCTCGAGTTGACGTTCAAAGGTCCGGATTCGCTCGAAGGCCTGGCTGAGTTCTCCTTCGGAGACATCCTCCTCGACGCGCTCGTCGACCACCTGCCGGTACCAGCTGTGATTGTAAATCGCGATGGTGCCGCGGGCCGGGGCGGTCAGCCAGAAACGCCGGAGGGCCGGCCGCATACGCTCTTCTTCCGTAGGTTCCTTGATGTTGTGGACCTTGTATCCGCGAGGGTCCAAGGGTTGAAGCAACCGGTTCAGCACGGACCCCTTGCCCGCCGCGTCCCACCCTTCAAACACGACGAGGACAGGGTGGCCATCCGGTTGAAGATCGCGCTGCAACTGGGAAATCTCCAAATCGAGGCGTTCCAGGATGGCCTTGCTCTCCGCCTTGTCCAACTTCGCTGTGAGGTCTACTGCTTCCAACATACTCTGCCTTGCCTCCTGTTGCCTCGTACACCATACCGCACTTGCCAGAGGGAATCGACAAAACGGGTAACGCCAAACGCTCAGAGCAGCTCCGGGTGGTACTTCGCCATGCATTCGGGGCACAATCCGTGGCTGAATGCCATGTCCGAATGAAGAGACAGATAGTCCTCGATGCGCTGCCACGACTCCTTGTCATCCTTGATCTTGTGGCAGTACATACAGATCGGCAGAATGCCTTGAAGGGTTTCTATATGGGCGCGGGCCGCTTTCAGGTTTGCGATCTGCTTCACGAGTTCGCGCTCGAGCGTCACGATGCGGGCGCCGGCATTGACCCGCGCCCGCAATTCATCGCGATCGAAGGGTTTGATCACATAGTCATTGGCGCCGGCTTCCAGGCCGGCCACGATGTCCGACTTGTTGGCGCGGGCCGTGACCATAATGATATACGGTGTTGAGGCGCCGTGGAGCTGGCGCAGGCGCCGGCAGACCTCCACGCCGTCCATGCCCGGCATCATCCAGTCCAGGAGGGCAATCGGCGGCATGTCATGCGCGGTCAGGCGGTCCAAGGCCTCAAGTCCATCTGCGACCGCGGTGACGTGATATCCCCATTTGGTGAGAATGCCGTCGAGCATGCGGCGCGAGGTCGCATCATCTTCGGCAATGAGAATTTCCATTTGACTCTCTCCTCAAGGCCCGGAATGCGCGTGGGCGAAGTTCCCGGTTTAGCGTTCCGGCTTCGCCGCGGAGTGGCGAAACTGTTGGAACTCCACACATAAGGCATCATAGCCGCGCGAGACCGCGTTCCAATCGCCGTCAACCGCGCTTGCTTCGATTTGTTTGGCCGCCCCCGCAATGGCCTGCGCTTCGATGTTCGAGGCGGAACCCTTCAAGGTGTGGGCCAGGGTGGCCACGGCCGCGGCGTCGCATGCGGCGATAGCGCCTCGGAGCCCTGCCAGGCGCCCCTCGAAGTCCTGAAGAAAAAGGCCCAGCAACTCTTCGACCAGTTTTGAGTCTCCGTCCAGACGGGATAGCAGGGCAGCGCGATCGAAGGCCCTGCGCGCAGGATTCAACACCGATGGGCGGCTGAAGCCGCCCTCCGAATCGTCCTCCAGGAAGCGCCCGATGACCTCCGCCAGTGCCTCTGGCCGCACCGGCTTGGGCAAATAGTCGTCCATCCCGGCAGCGAGGTATCGGTCGCGGTCGCCCTGCATGGCGTGTGCCGTCAACGCGACGATGGGAGTCCTGCGCCCGCTCCCCTCTTCCTTGCTGCGAATCGCCGCGGTCGCCTCGATACCGTCCATTTCGGGCATTTGCCCGTCCATCAGCACCAAGTCGTAGGGGATTTGGGCAAGCGCGGCCACCGCTTCCTGCCCGTTGGCCACGGCGTCTGCGTGGTAGCCAAGCTTCTCGATGATGCGGACCGTCACCTTGCGATTGACCAGATTATCTTCGGCAACCAGAATCCGGCGCCGGCGCCGTTTCAACTCCGCGACGGAGTGCCGGGTCAGCAAGGGTACCGGCTTGTTCTTGTGATTCCAATGCTTGACGCCCAGGGCGGCGCAGAGACAATCGCGCAACTGATTCTGCTTGACGGGCTTCGTGAGATAGGCGACGAATCCCAGTTCGTGGAAGTGGGCAGCTTCACCCCGCTTTCCGGTGGACGTCAGCATCACCAGCGTGGGGTCGCCAAATGACGTATCGTTCGCGTGCACTGCCCTGGCCAAGCCCTCTCCGTCCATGCCGGGCATGTGAGAATCCACGATGACAAGGTCAAAGGGGTGTCCTTCCTGGTTCCCCTTGCGCAACAAGTCCAAGGCCTCCTCGCCCGTTCCCACTTCCGCACCGTCCACAGTCCAGTACTCCAATTGATGGATGAGGACATTCCGGTTGGTCTCGTTGTCGTCGACCACGAGGATGCGGGACCCTTCGATACTCTGCTGAAGAGGGAAATCCTCAGGATAGCGCTCACTCTGGCACGCCAACCAGCACGAGAACCAGAACGTCGAGCCCCTGCCCTCGGTGCTGTCCACGCCGATTACCCCGCCCATGAGGTCCGTCAGACGCTTGCAGATTGCCAAGCCCAGCCCCGTTCCCCCGTATTTGCGGGTGGTGGAACCGTCCACCTGTGAGAAGGATTTGAACAGGCGGTCCATGCGGTCCGCGGGGATCCCGATACCGGTGTCCTGGACGGAAAAACGCAGGCGGACACGGGTGGATTCTTCTTCCTCCAGGGCGACCCGGATCGTGACTTCTCCCCTGTCGGTGAACTTGATCGCGTTTGCAGTAAGGTTGATCAAGACCTGCCGGAGCCGCCCGGGGTCGCCCCGCACCAGGGAAGGCACATCATGATCGATCAAGGAAGCGATTTCGAGGTCTTTCTCCTGTGCACGGATTGCAAGAAGGTCGAGCACCTCTTCGACCGCGAGCCGGAGGTCGAAGTCGATGATGTCCAGTTCCAGCTTTCCGGCTTCGATCTTGGAGAAGTCCAGGATGTCGTTGATGATGGACAGCAAGGCATCCGCGGAGTCCCGCACGCTCTGTGCGTAGTCGAGTTGGACAGGGTCCAGTTCCGTATCCAGCAGAAGGCCGGTCATGCCGATGATGCCGTTCATGGGGGTCCGGATTTCGTGACTCATGTTGGCGAGGAATTCGCTTTTGGCGACATTGGCGATCTCGGCCTGTTCCGCCATCTGGTTGGCATGGTCGATTGCGATCCGGAGGTTATCGTTGGCCTTTTCGGCCTCTTCTTTCGCATACAGGAGGGCAAGTTGCGCAAGCTTGCGGTCGGTGACGTCGCGGCCCACTATCTGGTATTCGATCAAGGCCCCGTCTTCGTCGAAGAACGCGCAGTCCGTCCACTCCTGCCATCGGGCCTCCCCGTGAGGCGCGATTGACTCGTGCTCGAAGGTCAGAATAGGGACCTCACGCGTCAACCGGGCAATGTTGGAGGTGAAGGACTGTTGCTCGGCTTGCGGGATGAAAGAAAGCAAGCCGTGCCCGATGAAGGCGTCGGGGTCCTTGCCCCAGTATCGCGCGTATGCGCCATTGACGAACGTGATCGTGAAGTCGGGGGTAAACCGGCACAGCAATTCCGTCTGGTCTTCGACGACTGCGCGAAGGCGTGCCTCGCTTGTGCGCAATGCAGTCTCCGCCCATTTGCGCACGCGGACTTCGCGCTCCAGATCCTTGGTGCGTTCGTAGACGCGCATCTCGAGGTCCGATTGGACTTGCTGCAACTCGGCGTCCCGCTGCTCCACGCGAGTCAGCATGGCATTGAATTCACGGACGAGAATACCGATTTCGTCGTCGCCGTGTTTCGGCACGCGCACGCTGTAATCCTTGTGCTCCGAAATCTGCCGGGCTACGCCCGCCAATTTTCCGATGGGGCCCGTGATGAGCTTGCGAAGCCTCGCTTGAAGGAGCAGCACGATGGCGAAAGCGCACGCCATAATCAACACGAACGCCATGACGTAGCGCAGGGCGCGTTTCCAGAAGAGGTCCATGTTGGAATAGAGGATTATCGTGCCCACCGGTTCATCTCTCAACAGGATCGGCTCGGAGACGATCAAATAACCGCTCTCCCTCGTGACCGGCCCGCGAAGAGAACTGGGGGCAGGTAATGCCGTGCGATCCGCACTGCGGGAGTACTGCGCAAAAAGTTCGCCGTACACCGTGTAAACCCGCGCCGCCTCCACCGCATCAACCGCGGACAGCGCCGACAAAACCTCCTCGGCATAGGGTGCATCGTCGAACGTGAGGGCCGCCGCGCTATTGCTTCCAATGACGGAAGCGGATGTCTTGAGGTCGTCGATCAACAGGTGATAAAACCCGGTGAGGTCCGCCGCGACGAGCACACAAGACGCGACCAACAGCGCAGCCGCGCTGGGCAGGACGGCAAGCAGGGTCAGTTTCTGGCCGATGGAGAGATTGTCAATTCGCCGCATGCTCC
>JADLCA010000599.1 GCA_020847495.1 Candidatus Hydrogenedentota bacterium
ATGGAGTTCTCGTAGTATCGAGGGATCAGCTCCCCTTGACCTTGGGCCCACGCGGTCTTTTCCAACGTGTCGAGCCAGAATGGTTTCAGTTGCGAGTGAGCATACTTTTCCCTGAGCTTCAGGTCAGGGTAATTACCCCACCAGTTGTACTCATGCAGAATCATCGGCACGCGGCCGTCTGTTTCCATGTCCGCTTCTTCGAAGACATCTTTCAACCACAGTGGATGAATCGATGCGTAGAAATCTGTGTCGCGCGTCCCTTTGTTCGTCTCGATTGTGTTGACGTAACCGGTGCAGTCGATGACCAGCGCGTGCGGCGCGAGGCGCCGCGCCTGTCCGGGCAGCCCGTCCTTGCCGCTGAAGAAGTCGAAGGAGTCCTGGGTCTGGCTTTCAAAGGAGAGTTCGCTCGACATGCTGTACGCCATGACGGAGGCGTGGTTTCTGCTGACCCGTACCAGGCCATCGAGTTCATGGGAGTAGTACTTCTTGAAGCGCTCGTCGATGGTGTAGCGATTCGCACGCAGCGTGGATAGCCCGAACGGCATTTCCTGAATGACCAGAACACCCGCCTCGTCGCAGGCCTCGAGGTAATCGGGCGTGATCACTTCCACACACCCCTTGACCGCGTTCATGCCATATTCACGCGCGCGTTTGAGGCGGGACAGGTACCAGTTGACATCAGACGGTGGGCATAGCGTGTCGGGATAGTAATGGTTTTCGCCGAAGCAGCGCAGGTAAAGCGGCTTTCCATTCAGGTAGAACTTGGTTCCCTCTGTCTTGATCTCGCGCATGCCGAAGCGGAGCGCCACTTTGTCCAGGACGCGCGAACGGCCGCCCTCTTTTAACGTGATTTCCAGGGTATACAGCTTCGGGTAATCCGGCGACCATAGATCGAAATGGCGAAGCTTCACCGAGCCGTGCAGTTGCGACTGATTCTCAGGGATGAGCACCGTCGTCTTGCCCAGGCGCTTTTCGCCATCCATGACGGCCAGTTCGATTTCCGTGAGAGCCTCCGGCGCCTGGGTGAGCTCAACGTCCACATCCACCACGCCCTCCGCGATGTTCGTGCTAATGTATGCGTCAACGACGGAGCAGGCGTTGGCGATCTCACAGTAGATGGGCCGGTACGGGCCTTTCCACAACTGTGTTCCTTCATTCCATTCGAGTAACCCATCCATGCGGACTTCGGGAAGATCGCAGACATTGATCGCAATGGAGTTTATGGCGTCTGCCTTCACGAGGTCCGTGATATCCACGCGCTGTGGCGTGCGCGAACTCTTGGTATAGCCGACTTCCCGGCCATTCACGTAGATTCTGGCCGCGGGCATGATCCCGCCGACGCGCAACCAGAACCGCTCGTCGCTTCCCAAGCGCGGGACAACGAAGTTCCGGCGAATCCAGAAAGGTTCTGAGAACGCCGTCCGCTGGTAGGGATGTGGCTCACCATGACCCTGTGCCTGGGGCGCCCCCGGAACTGTCATATTCTCTGCAAAGGCGCTCTTTCCGTCATGCCAACCCTCATGCCACCCCTCACGCACGCCTACATTTTCCGGGTCTCGCTTGAACTCCCAGGTGCCGTTCAAATCCACCTGGCGCCGATAGGTCATACGAGGGGAGAAGATGTCGGGGACGAACCGCTCGCTTGGCTGCTGCTCCTCCGCGCCAGTGGCAACCGCGGGATCCGCCGCAACAAGACTGACCGGAATCGCGAGAAGCAGTGTAAATGCACACCAGTTGAGACGTGCCATCACAACCCCCTTTGAGCATTGGCGGGATGATTGGTCCCTCTGTCCGAACAACCGCTTATCGTGTTCAATACCCAGTTCAATCAGGATAACGGGATTGGCGGTAGAGATGGAAGGAGGCGGACCCGTTCCGTGGTCCTGGTGATTCATTCTGGAGTTGGCAACCTGGGGAACTGGGGGATTGAATACGCTTGTGCCACCATCTCGCGCACGTTCTTTTGTCCGCGTTGGAGCTTGGCGAGCAGAGCGGCACGAGGCCGAACGGCGAGCCATTCTCAAGGGCCGAGGGTCAGACTGTTTTGTAGTCCCGTCAGCACAAAGGTGGTTGCCTTGGCGCACACGAAGATATAGAGAATACGCGCGGTGACCATCATGGCTACCTGGCCCGTGGCGCGTGTAATGATCGGGATAAACCGCAGTATTGGCAGCGCCGCAGCATAGACCAGTATGGCCGAGATTCCGGTTACGATGTGGCCGTGGTGTTGCATGAGCAGAACCGTGGTCACGATGGTACCCGGGCCGGCCATGAAGGGGAAACCCAGCGGGAACACCCCGATGTTGCGGTCGGACTCTGCATGGACCCGGGGCGCCGTGATGGTCCCCAGAATCACGCCACGTGCCGCGACAATGAATACGAGAATGCCTCCGGCAATCTTGAAAGCGTCGATGTCTACCTGAAAAACGGACTGGAGCATCCAGTTGCCAAAGAGAGCAAAAGCCAGGACTATGCTGCCGCCGGTAATGACCGCGGTGTCAAACGCCCGGCTTTTTTCCGTGGGCGTCAGGTGCGCTGTGATATCCGCGAAGACCGGGAGGTTGCCGACAATGTTCACCATGGCGAAGAGCACCAAAGCGTCCTGGAAAATGTGGCGGGCCATTTCGGCCATCATGTCCATTACTCGGTTGCAGCCTTGGGGTCGGCCGTACGGCCTACTAACGACGGTGGAACATGAGAGCCCATGGCTTTTCTCCACAGTTGATAATAGTATGCCTCTTCACGCGAGCGCAGCGTGATTCCTGGCGCGACATGCTTCGTATTTTCAAATTCGCCTCTCGATATTGCTTTCGCGGCCTTGTGCGCGAGGAGTGTGCTTGAACCGGCGCCCTCCGAGAACTTCATCTTCTTCCGCATCAGGAACCTCTGGGGCAACCAGCCCTTGCACGCCTCGCGCAGTAGCCACTTTTCAGGTCTGCCGCCGTGTGCCTGGAGGTATTCGGTGGGAATGCGCGCCAAGTATCGTACGAGGTCCAGGTCCAGAAAGGGAACGCGCCCTTCAATACCGTGGGCCATCGTCATTCGATCACATCGCTGTAGATTGGTGTCCTGGAGGCGCTCCACGATCGTGTTCAACTCCTGGCGCAACTCCGCACCCGACTTGTACTGGGTCAAGTACTCGTAGCCCGCAAAGAGTTCGTCGGCGCCCTCGCCCGACAGGATGACCTTGACGAACTTCGAGGCCAATTCGGAGACGAAGTACATCGGAATGGCCGAACGGACCAGCGGCGCGTCGAAGGATTCGAGGTAACAGATGATGTCTGGCAGGGCCTGCTCGACGTCCTCTTCCGTGTACACAGCCTCGTGGTGGATGGTGCCCAGGTGACGCGCCACTTCGCGCGCCGAAAGCAGGTCTGGGGCGCCCTTCATCCCGGCAGTGAAAGAATGAAGTTCGACGGTGTGCGGACGCATGGCGGCGGCGATGAGGCTGCTGTCCAGTCCGCCCGAGAGGTAGACCCCGACCGGCACATCGGACATCAGTCTCTTCTGTACCGCGGTATCCAGTCTCCGCCGGATTTCCGGCAGAATCTCCTCCAGTGGAGCCTCCGCAATCCTTGGCCGTGGAGGCCAGTGCGGCGCGAATAGCATCTCCTTTCCATCAGGGAGGAGGGCGTGTCCAGCAGGAAGACAGCGGATGCG
>JADLCA010000600.1 GCA_020847495.1 Candidatus Hydrogenedentota bacterium
AGGGAAACACCAGCAATCCGAGCACGACGAACAGGCCAATCTGCATGAGCCAGGCCAGGCCATCGTGGAACTTCACGACAAACCGCTTGTGCGCGAAATCGGTCCCGTTCAACATCATTCCGCATAGATACACGGCAAGGAACCCGTTCGCCTTTAGCGACTCGGCCGCGCCGAAGATCAACAACACGAGGCTCATGCTGAGCACCGGATAAAGCCCCTCGTACTCGAGGCGCACACGATTGAACAACATGCTCGCCAACTTACCCGCGAGGAGGCCCACGGCTACGCCGCCCGCCATGTTGAGGACGAAGGCCGGTACGAGCCGAGTCCAGTCAAAGCCCGGCTCCGTCAGCCACTGCGTGATACCCATCGTCAGGAAGATGGCCATGGGATCGTTGCTGCCCGATTCGAGTTCCAGCATGGGCTTGAGGTTGCCCTTGAGGCCCACGCCGCGTCCCCGCAAGACCGAGAACACCGCGGCCGCATCCGTGGACGATATGATGGCGCCGATGAGCATGCTCACGAGGAGCGGCAGGCCGAGCGCCGTCCACACAAACAGCCCGACCAGCCCCGCCGTGATGGCCACGCCGAGGGTCGAAAGAACCGCTCCGCGGCCCATTACGGGACGAACGATGCGCCAGTTCGTGTCCAGTCCGCCGGAGAAGAGGATGAAGGCCAGGGCGAGCGTGCCGACGAGATTCGCCATCGCGGTATCGTCGAAGTGGATACCGCCCGGTCCATCCGAGCCCGCAAGCATGCCGATGCCCAGAAAGACGATCAGCGCGGGCACGCCGATCCGGTCCGAGACCCGGCTCGCCAAAATACTGGCAAGCACGAGAACTCCGGTGATCAGCAGTATCAGGGATGGTTGCAGCACGCGGATTTCCTTGATTGACCGTGGCCGGAAGGGAGACTGCGGCTGCCACTAGGGCCGGTCATGCGCAGGGACCCCGATCGTTATCAACTCGTTGAGGGCATTGTACAGGACGGTCTCGCTATCGGAAAGCGCGAAAACAAGCGGCCGCCGCCTTGTCACTGCCAGGGACTCACATCGGAAAGGAAGCGGACCAGGAGCGCCGGCATCCCTGCCGGCATCTTCAACATGCGGCACAAAGGCCGGCACTCTTCAAAGGCCATCCTCGCGCATCACGAACTGCTCTTCCATTATGCGGCTACAGTATCAATCCTGGAGGAGACCGCGCAAGCGAGGAGAAAGACACTGCAGGTTCCGCAGATGAGTACAAGCACCTGGACGGACGGCAGGCAGGGGGGGCTGATTGGACGAATCCGACCGATCGGACTGATCGGACGAGCGCGTGTGGCATCGCCATGCCGCAGGCAAGCCTGCTTAGTCAAAGCAGCGGCAAGCCGCCGCACTCCATAATGGTGCTCGAGAGGCGGGGCTACAGTGCTTTGCGTTTCGCGGCCACGTCGGTCCGGAATCTCTGCAAGGCATCGCCCAAAGGCTTACCATCCCCCTTGAAGATGCTCGAGGAACCGAGCACGAAAATGCGTGCTCCCGCGTTGGCCAGCAAGGCCGCATTGCGCACGTCGATATTGCCGTCCACTTCAATCTCGATGGAAGGCTTGCGGTAGTCCACATTTTCCTTGAGAATACGTACCCGCTCGAACGCCCCGGCCAATATGGTCTGGCCCGCGTAGCCGGGGTCCACGGTCATCACCATGATCCGGTCCACGTAATCCAGGAGGAACTCCAGCTTCGTCAGCGGCGTCGCCGGGTTGATCGCGATGGCCGGTGTCGCGCCCGCGGCCTGGATTTGGCTCAAGGTCCGGTGCGCGTGCGGACACGTCTCCACGTGCACCGACACGATGCCGCACCCTGCCTCCACGAAGCGTTCGATGTAGTCTTCGGGTTTCGTCACCATCAGGTGCGCGTGGCACGGCAGCGAGCACACGCCGCGCGCCGCTTTGATGAAGTCGAACCCCAGCGTGAAATTCGGGACGAACATCCCGTCCATGATGTCGAAGTGCAGTTCGTCACAACCCGCCTCTTCAAGCGCGCGCAGATCATCTTCCAGGCGCGCCAAATTCGCGCACATGACCGACGCCGCGTATTTCAGTTTCTCCGGCACGTCCTAACGTCCTCTCTCATAGATGAACTGGTCCACTTCCTCGCGCGCCGGCATGGAAGGCTGCGCACCCTCTTTCAGAGTGGCCAGCGCGCCCGCCGCATTCGCGAAGCGGATCGCCTCCAGTGGTGAGGCTTCCCGCCACGCAATCCCCAAGGCTGCCGTGAAAGCGTCGCCCGCGGCGACCGTGTCCACAGGCTTCACTTCAAACGAGGGCACGTGGAACCACTCGTTGGCGCTCATATACAACGCGCCCATCTTGCCCAGCTTCAGCACCACTTCCCGAGCGCCTTGATGCATCAAGCGGACCGCGGCTTCCCGCGCGTCCTCGACGGTGTCTACGCGCACCTTCGTCATGGCCTCGGCTTCCGTCTCGTTCGGCGACACGATCCCCGCCAGTTCCACGATGGACTGCGGCACCTTTTGCGCGGGGCCCGCGTCCAGGATAGCAAGCACACCGAGTTCACGCGCCTTGCGCAGCGCCGCCTCAACCGTTTCCAGGGGGATTTCCAGTTGAATCGTTATCGCGTCCATACGCGCGATGAGCGGCGTCATGTCCTCAATATCCGCGGGCGCGATGCCATAGTTGGCCGACGGAGTCACGACGATTGAGTTCTGGCCCTCTTCCGCGACGAGGATAACCGCGGTTCCCGTAGACTCCGTTGGATGCGTTTTGAGGCGGCTGAGATCGATGCCTTCCCGCCCCAGCGTTTCACGCTGCAGCGCCCCGAAGGCATCATCGCCCACGCACCCCGCGAAGTAGGTATCCGCTCCCAGCCGCGCCGCGGCGACCGCCTGGTTTGCCCCCTTGCCGCCGCACACAGTCGAAAACGAAAGGCCGATGATCGATTCGCCCGGCTTCGGACAACGCGGCACCCGCGTCACCAAATCAAGATTGGCGCTGCCAATGACCAGCACATGCGGCTTTGACATCGTATTACCCCATCATTTCTATGCGATCCGATAAACCGCCGCATCATCCCACGGCAAACGCGCGCGAGGCAAACGCATACCGATATCACTTGCGACCCACCGCTTGAGAGATGCCCGTCCGTCTTTGTCCGTGCTCGTCCGTGTGCGCGCACCTTTCACTTCCTGGATTTGCTCTTCGCCCCTTGTCGAGGAAGAGTTGCAGGCGCCGCCTCCTGCGCGGCCCACGCCTCGAGGTCCGCCAATCGGTAAGACCTACCTTCCGCTGAGGCGAGCACCCGGCCCACCCACGCATGCCGCTCATTGACAAAATCACGGCGTGCGGCTGGCTTCAGCGACTTGTCCGCGAGCACCTGGGCCGCTTCTGTGAGACTCAGGCGATACATCAGGCTCTCCAACTGCTCGCGATTCAAATAGTCGACACCCTCATGCCGATTGACCATCAGGTACTCGCGTGCGGCCTGGTCCTTCAACAGCTTCACCAGAGTCTGCGCCCGTGCGAAGGAATCCCTGGGTTGTTCCACGGACAATCCCAGAATCAGCCGCAGCAGGCGGACATCCTGCCACGCATTCCAGTCATCGCCTCCGAGCGAAACAAACAGGTGGCCCGCCTCATTCGCAAACAACCACTCGTCGAGCCACGCGGCATGACTCGGGGGGATCTGTGAAAGCGCATCGCCCAACGGCCGGAGCAGCGCGGCCAACGCGGGCGCGCGCCAGAATCCCAGTGCGGCTTCGTCGTTGGGAATGGGTCCCAGGAAATACGTCTCGGCGTCCGCATCGGCTTTGGCCGCTTTGACCCGCTTCTGCGCAAGCCGCAGGGCTTCCATTCGCGAGCGCGCCGTTTGCTGGACCGCGTCTGCATCGAGTGGCGTCCCAAGCCGCGCACCCAATTGCCCGGCAAGACGCCGCAGAGCGCCCTCGGGTGTGGCCCATTCCGCGTCGCTCAAACCCTTGCTGGCCAAATCGCCCGCTGCGAGCGACAAGGTCTCCGCGCTCACCAACTCGCGGTACGGCGCGAGAATCGGCTCCAGCGCCAATCGCTTGTGTTCAAGCTCGATGTCGTACACGCCGTCGCCGCGCAGCCGGTGGGCAAGACCCGACCACGACCCGTCGCGATCCACCACCTCGCGGAAGTCCAGGAACACGTGATACCCGTATGCGTGCAACCGGACGAACATCCCT
>JADLCA010000601.1 GCA_020847495.1 Candidatus Hydrogenedentota bacterium
GAGATTAAGAGGTGGCATGGGCATCCTGTCCATGGTCTTCAATTAACTCGAACCTAGAGGCGCAGAGTGCACAGAAGGACCCAGAGTATAAAGCAGACGCCATTCCGATACTGCCTCTCTTGAGGCCCGAAGGGCCGGCGCCATACTAGCCCAGGGCAGAGCGAAGCGCCGCCCTGGGTATACGGAGCCCCTTCCCAATCTTGAGCGCTGAAAGTGCGGCACGTGTCCCAACAGTCGCGATTGCGGGTTGCGTCTACGCTGACGTCTTTCCCCAGACTCTTCTCGCAAGTGCCACGTGTGGAAGACGACTTCCTATTTGTGTCTGAAAGGGGACCTACTCACAGCCCATCGCGGCGTGGCCGCAACCAAACGAGGACAGCAATCCAACGATACCGCCGATTACACCGATTCAAGAAACAGACAAAGGGAAACGGGCAAAGGGGCACGGGCCTCTCGCCCGTGATTGGGGGGCCGCTCCCAGGCAGAAGCGCCTTCCAGCCCTATTCCGTGCCGGTAACGTAACGGGCAGTTCTAGAGCGCTTGCCTTGCACGACCGGTTGACCATCAATCCTGCCCCTTCCTACAATGACCTCTCACGGCGAGCCGGGGGTCCGAAGCTTGCCGGACGAGCAGCCCGAACAATGACTGGAGTTGCCGGATGATTCGCCTCATGAGATGTTCCCTTGTTGCGGCCGCCTGTTTCTTCGCCGCCGCTGCCCTTTTCGCCCAGGGCGCCGACTACTGGGGATCCCGCCCCGCGACTCCCGCGGTCGTGAACCCGGCCATGCTGTCTCCGCTCCAGGAAGTCATCTCGCTTCAGGGCGAATGGGACTTCGTGACGGACCCCATGCTGATGGGGCGGCACCGCATGGGCAAGGGACCGGAGTGGAACGAACCGAACTGGAGCGGCGTCCGCAAGATCAGCGTTCCCGGCTGCTGGGAAGCTCACGGCGTGGGCGAGCCGGGCATGAGCCATGAGTGGTCGCTCCCGTTCGACTGTATCCCACGGCCGCTCAGCCACGTATACATGGGAACCGCCCGCTACCGGCGCTCGGTCGATATCCCCGGCGACTGGGGCGGCAAACGTATCTGGCTGAAGATCGGCGGCGTGCGCACCGAGGCGTGGTTTTGGGTGAACCAACAACGTGTCGCCCACCTCAACACCTATTGCGGAACGTACAAATACGACATCAGCGATTTCGTGAAACCTGGAGAAACGGCCGAAATCGTCGCGACCGTCCGCAACGACAGCCCCAGCCGGAAGGGTTGCATGGCCGCCTTTCATCGGTTCGGGGGGTTCTACCGCGACATAGAGCTGGAGGCGACACCGCTCACGCGCATCGATGATGTCTGGGTCCGCGGCGATATCGGGAAAGGGGCCGCGCTCGTGCACGTCAGCGTTCGCACCGAAGGCCAGGGCATTCCAGCAGACCCATCGCTGGATATTGCCGTGCGCACGCACGACGGCACACCGGGCGGTTCTATTCGACAGGCTGTCACCCTCGACGAGGAGGGCAAAGCCGACATTCTCTGCGAAGTCCTTGTGAACGACTGCAAACTCTGGACACCTGAGACACCGAACCTGTACGTCGCCGATGTAACCCTTCTTGCTGGCGATACCCCAATTCACGGGTGGACCGAGCGTTTCGGTATTCGCAGGCTCGAGGTGCGCGGAGATCGCTTCTTTCTCAACGGCCAGCCCTTCCTGGTTCGCGGATACGGCGATGATTACATTTACCCCCAGACGCTCATCTCGCCCCCGGACAGGGAGGCGCACCTCGCGCACCTGAAGATAGCCAGGGAAGCTGGGTTCAACTACGTGCGGCATCACACGCATTGCGAAATCCCCGAGTTCTTCGAGGCGGCCGATGAGGCCGGTATCCTGATTCAACCGGAGTTGCCGTATTACCACGACATCACCACCGAAGGTTTTGAGTTCGACCCGCAGCGCGACATTGAGGAACTCTACCGGCACTACCGGCGCTACGTTTCGTTCGCGTCGTACTCGACGGGAAACGAGGGCCATCTGGGCAGTCCTCTGGACGCGCGGGTATACCAGTGGGCGAAGCAGACCGACCCGGACCGCATCTTTCAGCACCAGGATGGCGGGTGCAACACGGTGGAGAATTCGGACTACTCGACCCCCAACGGCTATGGACTGGCTTCCTCGATACTCCCTTGGAAACCGGGCACTTTCGACGGTCTGGGGCGGCCCTTCATCGCGCACGAGTACCTCAACCTCGGCATCAAGATGGACCCCCGGACCGCCCCGCAGTTCACCGGCGCCATTCCTGCCCCGCGGGGCCTCGAAGCCTACGAGGAATCGCTGCAAGCCGCCGGTATTGACCGCGTCTGGGGCGACGCCTGTCTGAATTCCGCCCACGCGTTGCAGGGGTACTACCAGAAGCGCGGCCTGGAACAGGCCCGGCTGGACCCCGCCTGCGACGGCTATTCGTATTGGACCATCGTGGACGTGATGGTCCAACAAGCAGGCACCTACACCGGCCAGGGGTTTCTGAACGCCTTCTGGGAAGTGAAGCAGGGAGGACTTACTCCGGCCCAGTTCAACCGCTTCAACGGACCCACGGCACTCCTGGCAATGTTCGAACCCGGAGATGCCATCGCCGCCTCCGGAGACACACGGACCATCCCCTTGTGGATTTCCCATTTCACTCCTGAGACATGGGGACAGGTGAAGCTCTCCTGGGTCCTCAAAGCAGGTCCGGCGGTCCTCGCATCCGGCGTGCTGCCGCCCTTCGATGCAACACCCGGGGATGTGAAGGAGGTGGGCCGTTGCGAGTTCACCGTCCCCGCTCTGGATAAGCCCGTGCAGGCTACTTTGGGGACATCGCTGGACGGGCGCACGATATCCAATTCATGGGACTTCTGGTTCTTTCCTGGCCGGCCTTCCGGTCAAGGCGCCGGCATCGCCGTGACGGAGGACTTCTTCGACGCGCTCTCGAAACGATACGAGGGCTTGGCAAGAGCGGGAACCGCGGAAGCGCAATCCGCGCAACTCGTTATCGGCTCGTGGGATCACCCCGACTTCATCGCGGCCGTTGAGAGAGGCGCGAGGGGATTGATGATCGGGCCCGCCGACGGAGAGCCCAACATTTCGCTGGGCTGGTGGTCATTAGGGGACCAGTTGGGAACGGCGTTTGCCCAGCACCCCGTGTTCGGCGATTTCCCCCACAACGGGTCCATGTCGCCGCTCTGGTTCCGGCTTATCAAGCAAGGCCTTCCACTCCCCATCGATCCCCAGTACGGCACGTTCGAGTATCTCGCCGTAGGGGAGGGCAAGGACTGCTATTTTGCCTATCTCATGCGGAAGACAGACGCCGATGGAAACCATATGTTGATCAGCCGCGGCATGGACCTTCTGGCTGACACGCCCGAGGCCGCCTGTCTTCTGGACGCCATGCTCGCGTACATGCGGAGTGACGCATTCGTCAAATAGCCCAGGACGGGGCAGGGACGGACCCCGTGTTTCGCTGCGCAAAGCCTTCGCGAAAGACGGGGTCAGTCCCACTCAGTTGCCGGATTCAAATTGATTGACGCGGCGTAGGACTCAAGGTCAACGGATTCCACCGCAATGCGTTTCGCGCAGCTTTCCCAGAGCATGCACGACAGCAGGAAGGTGCACCGCGCCAAACGGGCGTTTGGATAGAGACCAGCCGCGCGTTGATTTGCCGGAATCTCAGTATGCCAGGCCCAAAGCTGGCGGATGACGTTCTGATAGGAGTCCGTCTCCGGCGGGATGGGCAACGCTTCGCCGTTGATTCGGAGATACTTCGCCCCTTCCAGAAACTCCGCCTCAATCAGGAACGGGGTGCCGTCGCCCACGCCCCGGATGCGCTGCCGCTTGGTCCAGGGCGCGCCCGCCTTGAAATTGGTGCTGAGCTGGGCCTTTGTCCCGTCCAAAGTGAGCATGCCCTCAAACTTCCCATCGACCGGCCCGGTGTAGGCTTCCGGGTTCGGCGGACAGTAAAGCTCGGAGGTTCCCTCGGCACGAACGCTCCGGCACACCTGCCCGAAGCCGCTGCGGCCAACCGCGAGCAGGTTCAGCACATAGGCGATGCTATGGACGGTCTCCTGGTACTGGATAGGCACCATCACCTTGTAGTTGCGGGGATTTGAAGGGTCTTCGCGGTCCTTCGAGCGATTCAAGCGGATTTCATCAAACCGCACGCGCTCAAAGTTGGAAAGAAAGGCACAGACATGACGCGCGATTGGGTCGAAGAGTTCCGGGAAATCGAAGAACAGGGAGGCATCCACCGCTTCCGACTGTGCAACGATCCAGTCGCACAGCCGGGGATTGTCCGGTGTGGTCATGGGTTTCTCGCATAGAATTGCAGGTCCTTTTCCACTCCGGCTGCGTTCAAAGAGGGTGGCGAGCGGCCGCTCGCGCATGTCCGGATGCAGGGCGAGATGAAAGAGGTCCACATCCAAAGCGTAGAACTGTTCGGCGTCGCCGATGACATGCACACCGCCCGGATCTACATCCGGCGGGCGCGGGGCAGGATCCAGTACGTAGGGTTTCACGCCAAGATCCAGCGCCGCATTCAGGAACTTCCGGCCGATATATCCCCATGCGCCCGCTATGGCAATGCTTTTTGGCAAATCGCTTGACATGAAGTCCTTCTAGAAGTGCAACACGATCCCCTCAGGATCGGGACTCTTTCGCGCGCGCACCATAGTCACGAATATAAACGTGGCGAACAGGGGAATGACAGACGCGACCAGGATAATCGGTCCAAAGGACGCGCTCTCGGAGAACCGGCCTATCAGATACGTGGAAATCAATGCGCCCAGCCCGGCACCCGTTCCGCCCAATCCCATGACCGTGCCCACGGCGCGCGAATGGAATACGTCCGTGGGAAGCGTGAAGAACATCGTGCCGCAGCAGGTGTACGCGAAACTTGTGTAGGCAAACACTAGCAGCAGCACGTAATAGTTGTTGGAATAGGCGGTGACCGCCAGAACCAGCATGCTGGGCCCAAAGATCGATAGCACGAAGCGGCGCGAACGGCCCACGGGCCAACCCCGCTTGATGAGCCACCCGGACAATCCGGCACCGAAGAAATTGCCGAGGTCCGCGCCGAGGAATGGCGCCCAGAATCCCAGCGCGCTGGCTTCCAGGCTGAACCCTTTGCTCTTCAGCAGCAGGGCGAACCACTCCGCCATGAAGAACCAGTAGGGGTCGAGCAGGAAGCGGCCCAGGACGATGCCCCACGTCTGCTTGTAACTGAGAAGGCGCAACCACCCCACCTTAGGCTGGTTCTCTTTCGAGGCAGGGTCGGAAGATCGCCCCGCCTTGATATAAGCCAATTCCTGCTCGGTGATGTAAGGGTGTTCTTCCGGCAGCCGATACAGCCACTTCCAGAGAACAAGCCAGATGAGACCCAGCGAGGCGGTGATCACGAAGGCCGGGCGCCATGTGCCGAAGTACTGATAGATCCCGACGACGATGAACGGGGCCAAGGCCCCGCCGATGGACGACCCGCTGTCGAACAGGGCCACCGCCATGGCGCGTTCATTGGCAGGAAACCACTCCGACACCGCCTTGGACCCGCCCGGGTTGTTCGCCGCTTCGCCGCAACCGAGCAGAAACCGGAACGCCGCGAAGCTCGCCTTGCCTTGGGCGAACGCCGTTGCCGCGGCCACGGTACTGTAGAAGATCACGGTGTAGAAGAGGCCGCGCTGAGTGCCAATGACATCCAGGACGCGCCCGAACACGGACTGCATGATCGTGTAGGCGACGCGGAAGGCGTTAAGAATAAACGCATAGTCCTCGTTGCTCCAGCCGAACTCGTCCTTGAGGTACGGCGAGAGCGCCCCCAGGGTCTGCCGGTCGATGTAGTTAATGACCGTTACCATGAAGAGCAAGATGGCAATCCACCACCGCAACGGAATCAAGAAGCGCCTCGCCGGCCGTGTTGTCTCCGTCATCGGCTCCTCCACCTTTCCAAGCGTTGCATAGTATATAGCCGGCCAGCAGACGCGGCTCTATCGCGCCATGCTCCCCTGAGCGAGTGTCGCATTCACCCGCTCCAGCATCTCCGCCACGGCGTTTCGCCGGCGGAGGAGAACCGTGGGATTCTCCGTGGCAACCGTCAGGTCGCTGATCAATGTCGGGTCGATGGTGAGCAGCGCATCGACGTCGGCCAGAAGAACCTGGGTGTCCGGTATCTTGGCGGCCGCCAGCTTATTGCGCGCTTCGCGCAACAGGGCCAGGTAGTCGTAGTCTTCAAAGGAGTCGCGCAGGATCTCCATGCGCACACTGCTCCAGAACTCACCCTCCGGGCCGGGGTAGATGTATTGGGCATCCCCGCTGCAGTTCAGGTAGGTCCAGGTGTTCCACGGAACTTCGGGCCAGCGTGTGCCCGCGCGGAGGGCGTCGTCAATCTCGGGACACCCCGACCAGGGCTGGTTGTTGGAATGCCACTCGTTGATGCCCCAGTAGAGGAAGCCCGTGGCGTTGTACTTCCAGCAGTACCAGCCGATTAGACGATGCTCCAGGGCAGTATAGTCCAGGTACAACTGCATCACGTAAGGACGCCGCACGCTCGCCGACAGGTAGAACCAGAGTTCGTCGCCGTGGGCGACGCGATCGGCCACTGGCCCGTAATTGAATAGATTGGGTCCGACGACCCAGGTATCGACCGCACCTTCCAGAGTGGGCACGGGAGGATAGGCGGTGCAGACGCGCTGCACTCCGGGAAACCGTTCGGCGACCTTGGACAGGGTGTCGCGCACCTTGGGGTAGTCGCGAGCACTGGGCTCGTCTTGACCGTAGATGAAGGCCGTGTCGAGTTGGTTGCGCAATTTGAAGAACTCGTAGAACCGGCTGATCTGCTGTTCCGTCTCCGGTGACAACGGGCATTGCGCCGCGACCCCGAGCATGACGAGGTTCAAGCCTTGTTCAAGCTGCCAGTCGATATCCTCGTCGCTCCCAAGCGGCCCAAACCATGCCGGATTGAGGCGGTGAGCGAACAAAAAGGACATTTCCTTTCGCAAGACGTCCTGTGATATTTCTTCCCAACCATACCAGTCCTTGATGCGGTCCGGATTCAGCCACATGGAGGTCTTCAGCGCCGGGGCTGTAGGCAAATCAAAGTCATATACCCGGAGGCGAACGGTCACCGGCCACTCGCCGCCCGCGGCGCGCACGGTCAGCACGCCATCGTACCAGCCTGCCGGGATACCTGCGGGGACGCGCACCGTGAGCCACAGGGGCTGGTGCAACGCCTCAGCATGGACCAGTCGAGGCGATTTGGCCAATGGGATTAGGGGATCGGCGATCCAACCCGTGTAGTCGATAGGATAGCGGGGAGGCCGGCTCTCGACAAAGTCCGTCCAGAACACTTCAAACGACTCGGCGGGTATCTCGGCGCCTCCCGGTCCAGTCAGGGTAGGCTCTTCCACGTCAAGCGCATCCAATGCGCTTGCCAAGGGAATCACCATGAGTTGGACTCCCTCCGACTCGCCGCGGGCTGCCGACATGGTCAAGACCTTGACCGGATCGCCGCGGTAGGCCTCTTCTCTGTGCACCTTCCGCAAGTTGTGAAAGCCGCCCACGGCGAATGACTTGCCGGTAAGTTCATCGGGGTGGTCGGTACGCCACAGGAGTTTATGCGTCCGGCCCGCCAGCCGTTCAAGCTCCTTTGAGAGCGCCAAGTGTTCCGAGGCGGATAGGGTGTCCATACTGGCCCGCTGCCTGGCCGCATCAAGCGCCACCTGGATGGATTGCCGTTCTGCTGCGAGTCCCGCATCCAACTCCACAGGCAATGCGGCAAGCGTGGTCTGCACATCGCGGAGTGTCTTGCGGTTTGGAGCCAGATCCACGGGAACCGAGTGCCTGAGTATCGGATCCAGAATGCCCTTTTCGCGCACGACGATTGTGGCCACACCGGTTAGGCCGTCGGCCAGCCGGTAATCTGCGGCCACCGGCACGCTCGCCCCTGCGGGGACTTCCGTTTCCGCGCGAAAGGCCTCCTTCGCACCATCCGCGTCTCCGTCCTCTACGGTAACCAGCGTTTCAAGTACCGCGGGCGCGCCGCGCCGATTGATGATGGATACGGGCAAGGAGTTCTCGCCCAGCCTGGGCGCGGGCACTGCCGTCAACTCTGCCGTCAGAGCCTTTGGACCTCCGAAACGCACATCGCCGAAGAACTGCGTCTCGTAGAACCAGGCGTGCGTCACGGCCCAGGCCACGTAGTTCGTGCACTTCTTCGTGCGCCACCCAATGTTCACGCGCCACGAAACGCCCGGCGCGGGTTGCGGCAAGTCCACTCCGGCAAACGGAATGAGGAACTCCGCGGTCCATTCGTGCTCGCCTCGGTGGATGGCCGCGGACGGATTCACGCGCCATGCGACCGTCTTTCCCATCGGTTGATCCAGGAGCACGTTCTCGTTCGAGGTTATGGCCACTTTGTAATAGGTTTCTTCCTGCGGCGCCGCGATGATGACTTCCGCGACGTTGGGGTCCCGATCCGGCGGGTAGGGCAGGGACTCATCGCCGGGCACCTCAGGGTCGGCAATGCGCAGTCCTATGTAGAGGTTGTTGCTGTCGTAGGCGAGGCGCGCTTCGGTCTTGTAGGGCGCGTAGCGGGACTCGTAGCTCAGGTTGAACTGCCGGACGCTGACTGCATCCTGCCAGACCGCGTCATCCAGAACCCCGTCGATACTTGGCGCCGCATCCAAGAGCGGGACAGAGATGGCAGGGCTGTCAGGCATAGGAATCCGGGGTGCCAGTTGTTCGGTGGCAGACGCGGCAACTACGAATGCCAGTAGCGTGATGGAAAGCCAGCGATGGACGGAATGTGACATGAAGTAACTCCCCGCGCGCGGCAGCCACAGCATTCATGCGTATCAAATGCTGCATGCGCCGTGGTTCATCCCCTCGGGCAAGGTTAGCAGATCCGTATGGGGCCCCGCGAACCAAGCCGGCCCGGTCCCCGGGGAGAAAATCCAAATAGGGACAGCCACTATTTATTGAAATCTGAATCTGCTTGTATTTCGTCCCCGGATTATCCTGCCCCTCATGCGTGAACAGACCGGATTCTGTGAGCAGAAATAACACAATAGATCAGTGAAAATACTCCCCTGTCAACTGCCGTTTTTTGGGATTGCCCCGGATAGTCCGCATATCTCACCGCCCCCCGCGTAGCGGGCGGTGACTTGTTCTGCTTGGTTTGAGTCAGTCTGCCCATGCTCAGTGCGGGTGAGAATTCCACGCTGACGATCCCGTGGGCCCGCTGCCAGAGCATGTTCACCTCAAAAACGGCAGTTGAACCGCCATAAGGTCATTAACGTTATCGCCGCGAATGCCTTACCAGAGACACTACGTTCACCTACTGGGTGAGGGACCCCGTGTTTCTCTGCCGAGAGAGATGAGTCACGGCGGGCCGAGATAGGAATCTTGGCGCGCAAAGCCTACGCGAAAGACGAGGTCAGTCCCATTCAACTGCCGTTTTTAGGTTGAAAAGCGTTTTGCAGCCTGTATCCTCTGCGGGCCCCTGAGCCCCGGCGACACGACTGTAAAACGCTTTCACCGGTCTGGCCGTCCCTACCTGGTCTTCGGCCGCCCGGACTCGATGCCGGAGTGCAGCAGCGCGACTGTGGAGATCGAAGCGGCGATGCGCATGTCCTTCGGTCAACTGCTGGAACGAGGGCATACGCGAATCGGGGTCTTGAGAGGTTTCAATGGCTACCGGCCGGGCGAGGAACGGCTGCGGGGATACCGGCGGGCTCTGGAAGACACGGGGATCGAGCCCAAAGAGAACC
>JADLCA010000602.1 GCA_020847495.1 Candidatus Hydrogenedentota bacterium
AAGTAGAAGCGGTGGACCGAATCCGCCGCCAGACTCGAACGGGACGTCCCTGCGGCGCGGCAGGCTTCATGACCCGCTTGGAAAACCTGCTGGGCCGTATCGTCAGCCCCGCCAAACGCGGCCGTAAGCCCAAGGACGCCAAAAGCAGCAGGCGAGTAAGGAGAAAATCGTAGTCCCTTAATCTTCCGGAAGGCAGATCTGCCGAGACTGCGTGCGGTCCTTCTTGCGGCAGAAAGGGGCATACAATACTAGCCCAGCGCGGCATAGCCGCAACCAAACGAAGATCGTCATCCACCGATTTCACCGATTGCACCGATTCAACAAAGAGAACAACAAGGGGGAGCCAGCAAAGGGGGAACGGGCGTCTCGCCCGTGGTTTGACCGCACTCCAACGCAGTGGCGCGGAGTTCGCGGAAAGACGCTGAGAAATCCTTGTGAAGGCGGAACGCCCTTCAGTACTGCCTCGCTCGCCGAGCGTGGCCGCCAAGCGCACCGCTCAGGAAACTGGCCAGACGGTCCACCTCGTCCTCAAAGCAAATCTCCACTTCTTCGCCCCGGCAGGGGCACGGGGCTGCGGATGCGTGCACCTTTGTTCTTGGACGGTACAGCGTGTCTGTCTTGCATTGGCGGCTCGGCTCCTTTGCGCGAGATCCCCTTGAAGGGTACCGGTGAACGCGCCTCACCTCACCGCCACAGGCTTCGCATCCTCGCAGCCGGGGAGCCCATTCCTCGCGATGAAGGACGGCTGGCATTCCTCCCTTACCAAAGCGTTGCGCATCAAGAGGTTTGGCCGCTACCCCGCATATCTACACGTCCCCCGCGTAGCGGGCGGTGAGATATGTTCTGGCAGTGACCCGCAGGCACACGGGTGATAAGTCAAGACTACCGCCCGAGCAAATGCGAAAGTTCTTTACGATGTTCGCGGATTAGGACCCAGATTCATCGCTGGGTAGTCTGGATAACCAGAAGATGAATCCCGTCAGGGACGACAGAGCAGGCGAGGTATCATCGGAAGAGGGCGTTCAAGGAA
Organism: Candidatus Hydrogenedentota bacterium; assembly: GCA_020847495.1. GTDB lineage: Bacteria > Hydrogenedentota > Hydrogenedentia > Hydrogenedentales > SLHB01 > JAHDWY01. The sequence goes on from JADLCA010000602.1 coordinate 1,031, forward strand.
AGGTTGGAGGATTTGCATGAGGAGCATGAAGTGAAATACGTGGTGCTGAAGCTCGTATCGAGTCTTTCTGCCGGGGATTGCGAGGGATGGGACCCGTGAACCCAGCGATGAACCGCAGGGTTGTTATCATGGACGTCCCTATCGGGACTTCTTCAACGAGCCCAGACTTTTCGAGAATCGGCAAGAACTCCGAGAATGTCGCAAGACACTTGGAGAGCGCGATTTGAGAACTCGGTACTCTCAACATCTGAGACCTCAAATCTCAGACCCGACACTTCAGGTCTGAAATCCGGGATTCCAAGCGCATCACAGCTTCATCTCAGATCCCGCGCCGCAAGGATCGACGGGGAGCGGAAATCCGCTCCCCGTTCTTCCGCTGCAATTGATCCTAAGCCGTCAATGCAGGGTTCGAAGAAACCGAACTCAACAGCGAGGAGAGCCAGTTCTGGCTGCTGCCATAGGCCTCTGAAGCCTCATTCTGGTTCAAGATGTCCAAGAGGCTCGTGAGGCTGTCGTACCCGATGGACTGGGAGGACGCTGGGGCGCCTTGCGCGCCCCCTTCTCCGGGCGGGGGAGGCGGCGGTCCCATGGACTCGAGATTGGCCTCAAGCTCTTCGGTGGTCAAGAGGCCGTCCCCATCGGTGTCGATTTTGTTGAAGACATCTTCCGGTGCCTTGGTCTCCGACACCGAGATCATGCCGTCGCCATCGGTGTCTTCATCTTCGATGAGCTGGGTGGCCATGCGCGCCGCGTGCTCGGCGCGTTGGGACTCGAAGCTGGCCTCGATCTCATCGGTGGTCAGAAGGCCATCGCCGTCTGAATCGATCTCATTGAACATGTCCTCTGACAACTTGGTCTCGGACAATGAGATCATTCCGTCGCCGTCGGAGTCTTCTTCCTCGAGGATGTGAGCGGCCATGTCCGATGAACTCGGCGGGGTGCCGCGCATGGCATTCATTCCCCCCATCTTCTGCATGGATTGCATCGAATAGAGAGAAGACGAAATGGAACTGATGTTCATAGTGATTCCTCCATGAATTGTTTGGTGCAGGTCATCCCATCCTGGGTAAGCCTTCGTGAGTGGTTGCCCCCAGTGCGTCCACCCTATGAACGACGGCAAACGCACGATCGGCGGAGACAATGTCAATCCATAGGCAATTCCTCCCGTTGCTGCTCTCCGTTCTATGAAGTACACCCGTAGGGACCCCAACACACCCAAGAAGTGCGAGAATCCCCGTGAATCGTTACGGAGTGAAGGGATTATCAAAAGCGCGAAACGTGCGGAGGGAATGCGTGGTTCTGTCCCCGACTACGTGACGGCGAGGCTGTCCCCCCCATCTGAACTTCCTCGCCGTTGTTCTTGCCGTGCCACTATATGCAAGAAATTCGGGTGCCTCACTGTTCCTGCAATTGCAGCTCCAGCTCGACTCGAGCACTTTGACCCTCAGCGATGCCGACCTCGCTCGTGGCGGACAGTCCTTGATCCCTGATGCTCGCTGTCACCACCGCATAGCCTGCAGGAATGGCATCAAAACGAAAAGCGCCGCTGGAGTCCACACCCGCGTTCCTCTGCTCTGTGCCGAAGGGCGTGGTGATAACAAGCACCAGATTAGCTGCGGGAGCGGGTGTGCCCTGGAAGGTTACGCGTCCTTCGACAGAGGCGGATACGGGCGGCACTTCGAAGTCGAGCACGGTGGCTTCCTTCCCTGCCAGAGTGACGTTCTGGCTCAGCCGACGCGAAATGCGCGTGCCATCATCCAAAATGAGCGGCGTCACCAGGAGGACGTGGGCAGACCCGGTTGGAAGTCGATCGAAATGGTAGACACCTTCAGCGTCTGTCTTCGCCGTGAAACGCTGAATATCCGGAGCCTGGCCAACGAATAGCCGGACATCCGCCTCCGCAACCGTCTCGCCTTCAGAATAGACGTGGCCCGAGAGGATGCACTCTTTGGAAAGCGTGACCTGCACCGTGTTTTCGCGATCGGCAACCAGGTTGACGGAAACATTCGCCAGGGCAAAGGACTCGTGATGCACACTGACTGTCTTAAGGGTCAACGGTTGATTAGCCAGCGTAAACGCGCCTTCGGCGTCCGTGTGCGTAGCCGCCGCAAGACGAGGCTCCATTTCGTTTGGAACGCCACCGGGGATGATGTCCGCCTTGGACACCGGCGCGCCGGATTCATCCCGGACCACCCCGGAGAGGGTTGCGCCGCCGCTCAATGCCACCCTGAGGTTGCTGATGGTCTCTCCGGGCGCGATTTCATCAATAGAAAGCTCGGATTCCGCATAGCCTTCAGCTTTGACGACGAGCAGCACCGGACCCGGAGCAACGTCCTCGATTCGGAACCGGCCTTCGGGATCAACCTGGGGCCGAAGGCGCGTTCGTTCCCCGACACGGTGGCGCGTATATTCGTCGAGGTGGACGATCCCGAAGTTGGTGATGGGTCTATCCGTCGCCGCATTGACCACGCGCCCCTCAAGCACTCCCCGATTCTCCATGATGATCTCGACGTCGTCCGATCCGGCCGCCACACCCTCCAGGAGCGTCCTCGCGTACTTGTCATGCTCGGCAATCAGCGTGACGCTGGTATCGGGAAGGCGCGCAATTACGAAGGTGCCCACTGCATCGCTATCGACGAATTGAAAGACGTTACTTCCATGCGCGCGCACTCTAGCACCTTCGATGGGTTCACCCTTCCCCGTAATAACGCGGCCGACGATGGTTAGGCCAATGTCGGCATCTTCGAGAACGAGCCGTAGTCCCTCCACATGCTCGCCAGGTTTGACATCGACATACTCTGGGCCCGTGGCAGGCGACTTGAGCGCGGAAGTCTCTGGCACGCGCAAGAAGATGCGCCGCTTACCAGCCGCCAGGCCTTCGAGTTTGAAGGTGCCGTCTGGCCCTGTTTCC
>JADLCA010000603.1 GCA_020847495.1 Candidatus Hydrogenedentota bacterium
CCTTCAGGCCATTGCGGCGGCTCAACACCGCCGATTTGCCAGTAAGCCTGGAGTCCACTGCCAGAGCGTGCCTCAACCGGCTCAGTTCACTCTGAATCACCGTCGACTCGCGGTCGTTCCGAAATAGAGGCGATACCAGCCGGACTTCGTGGCGGTAACGAGACGGGCAGCTTTGACGCGATTGCCGCGGGCTAATCAGTTGGATTGCGCTGTGCGACTCTGTAACCTGGACCTGAGTCTAATGAACAGGCATCAAGTGCCAAAGTGTAAAACGAATGTCAGAGAACAACCAGAGACGATTCGGGCACAGGAAAGGCGAAATGGAGAATTCAGTGCGTAAGAACCCATCACGCCGCGAGTTTCTCGATAGGGCAGGAAGGACGTCTCTGGGCCTCGTCGCTGCGTCCGCGGCGCTTGCGCAGGAACCAGCGGCCGTACCCCAGGCACCCTTCATCGACGTGCACACCCACATCACGCAGAAGTGGGGCAAGGTACCTGAGCTGACTGCGGAGGGACTGCTCGCGTGGATGGACATCCGGGCCATTTCGCAGGCGGTGGTTTTGCCTCTGGTGTCTCCGGAGTCCTGGGATCACCCGCTTTCGACCGATTTCGTTCTGCGCGTGACGGAACCGCATCGCGATCGCCTCATTCCGTTCTGCTCGATCGATCCGCGCGTGCCAAACCTCAGCGGATACCAGGCAAAAGTGGATTTGCTCAAGCGCTACATCGACGCGGGCGCGAGAGGGTTTGGAGAGCACAAGTGCGGGGTCCCCATCGACGACCCGGGCAATATGGAGCTGTTCAAGGCGTGCGCCGAACTGCGGCTTCCGGTGCTGTTTCACATGGACAACGAGCGGAACATGGACACCCCGGGGCTTCCGGGTCTTACGCGCGTGCTCCAGCAAAATCCCGAAGGTGTCTTCATCGGCCATGCCAATGGCTGGTGGGCGTCCATCTCGGGTGACGCCACCCAGAAGGACATGCACGATTATCCACGCCGTCCTGTTACTTCGGGCGGAGCCATCGACGTTCTCATGGACCGGTTTCCGAACTTGTATGGTGACTTGTCGGCGGGAAGCGGCGCGAACGCGCTCAAGCGGGATATCGCGTTTGGCCGCGAATTCGTTCTACGGCGCGCGGACCGGCTTCTTTTTGGAACGGACTATCTTTCACCCGGTCAAGATATCCCGCAGTTCGACTTGCTACGTGAGCTGGACTTGCCTGCAGACACGCTGGAGAAGATCTCACGGAGCAACGCGTGCCGAGTGTTGGGGCTGGCCTAATCCCCGTTATGAAAAGACCTGCTTGATCACTTGGGCGCGGTGGTCGAAGATGTCATCCAAGCGGCGGCGCACGTAGAGGGCGTGTGCCATGCCTCCGATGGGTCCAAAGGGAAGAACGTAGCGGACCTCGTCGCCGATTACGGTACCGTGATCGTCCTCCCGGAAGGTATGCGTGTGATGCCAGAAAAGGTAGGGTCCCGTGAGCTGCTCATCGACAAAGCAGCGGGGGGGATCGAAGCGGGAGATAAGTGTGCGCCAGTGAATGGGCATCCCCATCATGCGCAGGGTGTAGTCGATTAGCGCGCCTTCTTTCATGGTGACCGGGGACGGCGTGAGGATTTGGAAATCCAGCGAGGGCGGTGTAATGCGGGCAAGGTTTTCCGGGCACGCGAAGAATGCAAAAACTTCTTCCACCGGATACGGCACGCGTTGTTCCCGTTGGAGCACGTGAAGTCTCATGTGAATTCAGACCGATTCCTTATCCGTTCTTCCTGCTGTCAGTAATCCGAGTGCCTGGCCTCTCGCTCTGAAGAAGGTCAATCTCCGCGCATATCCGCTCCAGAAGACTGTCGTCGGCGGGTCCGTGCAGCGTCAAGCGGATGGAGCCATCCTTGTTTACGAGAAAGACATTGACCTTTTCCGAGACGCACGCGAAATCGCCACATACGGCGCCGTCCCAATCCAGCATGATCGGATGGTCCGCACTGCGCTTGATGAAGAACCGTACCGTGCCCCGAAGGAACCCCGGCACCGCGCTCAGATCGGCCACGCCATCGATATCAATGCGGTCCTTATACCGTTCATAGAGGGGAAGCACCCAGGTTGACACCTGCTCCGATCCTTGTTTGTCCGCTATGAGGAGTACCGCAACCTTCTCTCGCGGGTACGTGTACCGGTGCGTGGCCCCGAACTGGTCCCGCAGCTCGAATTCTGGGGCACGCGCCTCCGCGGAGGTATCGCCTGCCTCCAGTGTGGCCGGGCTCTCCGCGGTACCCTCTCGCGCGTCCTCAGAAGGGCTGGTGCCCGCCATCAATACGAGCAGGAGAAGCGGGAGCGCGCAACGGCCCATATGCCGATCGCGGGGAGCCACGCTTACAAGCCCGCGAATAGGGTCATGAGGTCGATGAAGAAGAAGAAGATCCGATACAACTCCGCACGGAAGTAAGTAAGGATCTCGCCCGCGATTTCCACGAAGTTGAAGAAATCCGAAAGTTGGGCCTTCATCGGGAGCGATTCACGTCGAAGAGTGGTCCGCGTCATGGCGCACTTCCTCCTATTGTGAGATTCAATCGTTCAACCACGCAGCCAAAGCGCCGCGTCTTTGGCCCAGTAGGTGAGTATCAGCTTTGCGCCTGCCCGGCGGATGGCTGTCAGGATCTCGAGTGCGGCGCGTTTCTCGTCGAGCCAGCCGTTGGCGGCGGCGGCCTTGACCATGGAGAATTCCCCTGACACGTGGTATGCGGCCAGGGGCACCTCGAAGTTATCCGCGGCCATCCGGATGATATCGAGGTAGGGCAATGCCGGTTTCACCATCACGATGTCCGCGCCCTCGTCGATGTCCAGCGCGATTTCCCGCAGGGCCTCGCGCGCATTGGGGGGATCCATCTGGTAGGTGGTGCGATCACCGAATTGCGGCGGTGACTCCGCGGCGTCGCGGAACGGCCCGTAGAAAGCAGACGCATACTTGGCACTGTACGCCATGATGGGCACATCCGGGAAGCCCGCTTCATCGAGGCCGTCGCGGATGGCTCCGACGCGGCCGTCCATCATGTCGGATGGGGCCACCATGTCGGCGCCGGCACGCGCGTGGGCCACGGCCTCTCGCGCCAGCAGCGGCAGCGTGGCGTCATTGTCGACATCGGGCTTTCCGCCGTGGCCGTGTCCAATGACGCCGCAGTGGCCGTGGTCGGTGTATTCGCAGAGACACACGTCCGTAATGACGCATAGGTCCGGGCACGCGCGTTTGAGGCTTTCCACGGCCCGGCAGACGATGGCGTCCTGCGCATAGGCGCCGCTGCCGTGGGCGTCCTTTGCTTCGGGAATTCCGAAAAGGATGACTGCGGGCACGCCCGCGTCCACAAGGCTTTTGGCCTCTTCCATGAGAGTGTCCACCGAAAACTGAAAGTTGCCGGGCATGGACACGATGGCTTTTTTGACGCCACTTCCGGGCCGCACGAACAAGGGCATGATCAGGTCATCCGCGGACAGGGACGTTTCGCGGACCATGCGGCGCAGCACCGCGGACCTGCGGAGCCGCCGCATACGAACAATCGGATAAGTCACCGGTACCTCCTCAATCGCTCTGCGGCTCGTGCCGTGGCGCGCGGGTCACTGCCTGGACAATGGCATCAACAAGATTTGGAATGTCATGGTTATCCGGCTGGATCGAAATGGGCATGCCCACCTCTTCCGCCGTCCTTCCCGCGATGGGACCGATCGCGGCGAAGGCAGCTGTCTCCTTAATCTTCTCCACGCGTTCAGCTCCGAGGATTTCGAAGAAGTTGCGCGCCGTCGAAGAACTGGTGAAGGTAACGAGGTCCGGCCGGTACATGACCAAGCGGTTCGCCAAATCCTCCGAAGTTCGCGGCGCAACGGTCCGATACGCCACGAGTTCCCTAACCTCCGCGCCGTGTTTCCGTAGCTCTTGCGGCAGGAAACTCCGTGCGATATCCGCGCGCGGCAACAGGAAGCGCTTGCCTTCCAGGTTATCCTCCCGTTCGAGCAGGGCGGCCATCAGATCCTCCGCCACATATTTCTCCGGCATGAGGTCGACTTTCAAGAAGCGCTTTCTCACGGCCTCGGCAGTTGCGGAGCCGATGACGCACAATTTGACCCCGGCCAAGTCGCGCGCGTCCTGGCCCAATTCCTCCAGACGATCGAAGAGCATATCGACGGCGTTCACGCTTGTGAGGATGACCCAGTTGTAGCTTCCCACATAATCAAATGTCTCCGGGGTATCCGGAGGCTCGATCGCAATGGTCGGGAATTCAAACACATCGGCTCCCAGTTCGTGCAATTGCCGGACGAGGTCGCTGGCCTGGGTACGGGCACGCGTGACTACCACTCGCTTGCCGAAGAGGGGGCGGCTCTCAAACCAGGATAGCCGCTCGTGCAGTGTGACCACTTGCCCGAAGAGAACCACCGCGGGTGGCCGGATGCCTGCTAACGCGGCGATCTCCGCAATGGTGCTCAAGGTCCCGGTGACGGTTTGCTGCCGGGGCGCGGTTCCCCACTGCACGACTGCCGCGGGGGTCGCAGGGGCGAGGCCCAAGGATTCCAGGCGGGCCGCGATTCGCGGGAGATTGTGCACGCCCATGAAAAAGACGAGCGTGCCGCGCAGCATCAGGTCGACAATGTTCTCGTCCGAGGACTCGAAGACTTGTGCATCGTGCCCGGTGATGAAGGTGAAGCTGGCCGCAAGACCCCGGTGCGTCACCGGGATGCCCGCGTAAGCCGGAACGGCGATGCCCGCCGTGATGCCCGGCACCACTTCGAAAGCGACGCCCTGCCCGGCCAAGGCAAGGGCTTCTTCGCCTCCGCGCCCGAACACGAAGGGGTCGCCGCCTTTGAGCCGGACGACGCGTTTGCCTTGCTGTGCGCAATTCACCATGAGCTGGTTGATCTCGTCCTGCAGCAGGGTGTGGCGATCCGTCGCCTTGCCAGCGTATATCTTCTCCGCGTTGGGGGCGAATTCCAGGAGGGCCTCGTTGGCGAGAGAGTCGTACACCACCACGTCGGCATGCTCTAGGCATTCTTTCCCGCGCAGCGTCAGCAGCCCCGGGTCTCCCGGGCCTGCGCCGACCAACCAGACCTTTCCCTGAGCCAGGTTCATCGTGTCGCCGCGATCAGGTCCGCCGCACCTTGCGCAAGGAGTTGCATGGCGGCAGCCTGTCCGAGCGATACGGCGTCCGAGGCGGCGCCTTCGCACTGGGTCCGCAAGACCGTCTTTCCGTCAACGCTGCACACGCAGGCGGTGAGCGAAAGGCGGGAGCCCTGCACGCGCGCGAGCGCGCCGATGGGCACTTGGCAACCGCCTTCGAGCGCGGCCAGGCAGGTGCGCTCGGCCACCACCTCGGCCGTCGCGTAGGGATCGGCAATGCGGTCCAGAATCTCGAGGGTCCCAGCGTCGTCAGCGCGCACCTCGATGCCGAGGGCGCCTTGCGCGGGCGCGGGAATCATGATGTCGATGGGCAACGTGGACCGGATCGATTCGCAGAGGCCGAGGCGCTCCAGGCCCGCGCATGCGAGAATGGCGGCATCGACCGCGCCTTCGGCCACGCGCCGCACGCGCGTCTCGACATTACCGCGCAGATTCACGACCTTGAGGTCCGGGCGATGGGCGAGGAGCTGGGCCTGCCGCCGCAGACTCGATGTGCCCACCTTTGCGCCCACGGGGAGTTCGGACACGTCGTGGAAGCGTTCGCAGACGAACGCATCGTAAGGTGTTTCCCGCTCGGGGACCGCGCCAAGCGTCAGGCCTTCCGGCAATTCAGTAGGCAGGTCTTTGAGACTGTGCACGGCGAGATCGATGCGGCCTTCCGAAAGGGCTACTTCGAGTTCTTTGGTGAAGAGCCCCTTGCCTCCGATCTGCGCCAAGGGGGTGTCGCGGATGTGGTCGCCCTTTGTGTGAATGACTTCGATGGTGACCGTAAGGCCGGGCGCGGCCTCGCGCAGCGCACCGGCCATGGCATTCGCCTGCACGAGCGCCAACTGGCTTCCCCGGGATCCAATAATCAATGCCGATTTCACGGCGCCTCCTTCAGGCCGAACAGCCGTTTTACGAGATGCAACACCTTGTGCGGATCTTCCTCCGCGACCTCGCGTTTCAGCTGGCGCATGGGGCGTTGCAGGATGGTGTTCACAATACGCTTGGTAAGATAGGCGATTTCATCACGCTGCTTTTCCGTAAGGTCAGGCAGCGAGGCGAGCGTCTTCTGCAATTCGCGCTCCCGAATTGCGTTCAACTCTTCGGTCATGGACACGATTGTCGGCTCGGCCACAAGACCTTGAAGCCATCCCCAGAACTGGTCCACGCCGGACTCGACGATTTTCATGCACAGTTCGATTTCCTGACGCCGGGCCTCCATGTTCGCGTCGGCCACCTGCTGGAGATCGTCCACGTCGTACAGATACACGTCATCCATTTTCTTGACCGCCGGGTCGATGTTGCGCGGCACGGCGATATCAATGGCGAACATCGGCGCGTGGGCGCGCCGTTTCAAGGCGGCAAGAAACTGCGCCGGGCCCAGGATGTACTGCGGGGCCGCGGTGGACGCGATCACGATGTCCGCCCGGGGAAGGGCTTCCTGGAGGGACTCGTAGGGTGTGGCCTCCCCTCGAATGGTCTCCGCCAGCCGGACAGCCTTCTCATGGCTGCGGTTGACAAGGAGCACGTGCTCGACCCCGCGCGACACGAGGTTCTTGAGAGTGAGTTCGCCCATCTTGCCCGATCCGACGACCATCACGGTCTTGCCTGCGAGGTCCATGAAGATGGACACGGCCAAATCCACGGCCACACTCCCCACGGATACTTTGCCGGCGCTGATGTTGCTTTTCGAGCGGACGTCCTTTGCGACGGAGAAGGCCTTCTGGAACAGCGTGCCGATGACCTTGTCCGTGGCCTGCTCAGTCTGCGCGACAAGATACGCGTCGTGGACCTGCCCCAGGATCTGCTGCTCGCCCACGACGAGGCTGTCCAGACTTGAAGCCACACGGAAGAGATGCCCGACGGCTTCACGGCCCGAGTGTTCGTAGAGTGAGGGAACCAAATCCTCTTCGGGCACGGAATGCCATTCGGACAGAAAGCGGCGAATACGCGCCGGCGCTTCGGCGGTGTCTGGCGTATGTGCGTAAACTTCGACGCGATTGCAGGTGCTCAAGATGACCACGCCCGCGCCGTCGAGCGCTTTGCGCAGATGAAGCAGCGCATTGGGGAGCGACTTCTCATTGAAATGGAGGCGTTCCCGCAGCTCCAAGGGGCTGGTATGGTGGCTCAGGCCTGAGACAACGACATTCATGAAGTCTTGCTCCAGAAGTAGAAGTCCTCCAGGTGCCAAAGGCCGAGTACCATGTAGGAAGCCAGCAGGATTCCAAACCCGACAAAGACGAGGTAAGCGAGCCTCTGTCCACGCATCCAGCCGAGGCGGCGCGTATGAAATGCGACCGAATAGAGGATCACCATGAAGAGGGCGCGCAGGATTTTCGGTGACATCCACCAGCGTGCGCCGAGTTCGTCGGCGTCCACGTGGGCCCAGATGAAGCCCAGCACAAAGGTGATCGCGAAGAAGATGTAGCCGTACGTGATCAGCTTGAACAGCGAACGGTCAAGTTGCTCCAGCGAAGGGAGTTTGTGGAAGAGCCCGGTCGTGTGCAGACGCTTCAGATTCCGCGCTTGGAACACGTAGGCCACACTGGTCAGGCTTGCCACGAAGAAGAGCGAGTACGCCAGGAACGCGAGGCCGACGTGAACGGCCAGAAACACGCCGTTCAGGGGCTTGGGCTGATCGTGCAGGAATGTGTGCCCGGAAATCGCGTTAAACAAGTACAACGCGGCGAGGGCGGGGCCATAGAAGCACAACAACGTGCGGACGTTGTTGCTATGCGCGATGAACAGGGCGATGGCGGTTCCGAGAATGACGAAAAGGTTGAGAGAGTCGCCCATGTTGGTGAGGGGGAGCAGCCCGAACATCGTCCACCGCAGGCCGAAGGTGATGAGAAGCGCAACGCCGCCCGTGGCGAGTAAGCCCGCCTCGGCGTTCAGCAGCCGCGCCGCACCGTTGCGCAGGTAGGCAACGGCCGCGCCTGTTGCGAGCACAAACAGGGCCAGACCCAGATAGAAGAAGACATCGACTGCTACATTCATGGCAATTACTCGTTCAATTGCGCCGGCCACAAGTGGCCGGATATTCCTGGCTGTTCCGCACCACTGGGAGCCAGCCTGCCAACAACCGCCGGAACAAGATACCCGTCCAACATCCTTGACATAGGGTGCGGTCAAACGCCGTCGGCTGAACGGACTCCTGCTTGATTGCGGTGTCAACCGCGGGACTTTGGCCGGCCCCTCGGGGACGGCCTCGCCTGCTCTGGATAGAATAACATATCTCCCTGCACCGACACGACATGCGCGCGCGTGCACAAACCGTGCGGCGGTGGTAGACTACACGCACGGAACGGCCAAGACCGGTGAAGGAGAATGAACGCGTGCCCAAGGAGCCAGCCCCGCGCCGGAGGCGTCCCGCCACCAGCCCCTCGATGGAGCAGTACATCGAGACCATCGCCGAACTCCAGGCAAATAAACGTGTGTGCAGCGTCAGCGACATTGCGACGCACGCCAACGTAAGCCGGCCGGCGGCGTCGCGGGCCGTGCGCGAGTTGTCCGGCAAGGGCCTCGTGGAGCATCAGTCCTACAGCTACGTGGTCTTGTCGCCGGACGGCGAGGCCCTTGCGAGCCGCCTCAGCGCCAGGCACACCACCCTCCAACGGTTCCTCGCCGACGTGCTGCGCTATGACGATGCAATGGCGGACCGAGAGGCCTGCCGGCTGGAGCATCTCGTGGACGACGAGTTTGTCGCCCGGCTCGCCCAACTCACGGAGTTTGTCGAGGGTGATCCGCAATCGGCGGCACAGTGGCGGAAACGCATCTCCCGGCACCTGGAAGGCGAGTCGCGCGGGACCTGACCGGAACCGCCTGCAAATGAGTGAACAGCGCAGGCGAGGGTGCCTGTGCCACACGTCTATCCCCAATCTGTAGCCCGTATTGAATTCTTGAAGCCATTAAGCAAACCCAGAACTGAAGAAATGAATCAACAAGTCAAGGCGGGGCAAGCGCGTGTGGCACAGGCGCCCTCGCCTGTGTCTTTGCCGGGATTGCTGCGCATGAGTGCCCATGCCATGCCATCTACAAAGACCGCAGGCAAGCCTGCTCAATCAAAGCAGCGGCAAGCCGCTGCACTCCAAAGTTTGCGATGTGATGCGTTTCACC
>JADLCA010000604.1 GCA_020847495.1 Candidatus Hydrogenedentota bacterium
AGAATCCGGCAGTTGCTCAGACCGACACCATCTCCCGCCATGGCCTTGTTGAGCGAAACATAAGATATACGGCTGCCAACTCAGGACCCTGGCCAGCGTACTTTTGCGTGCCCCAACGGAAAGGTCTATACTTTCTTTTCTTGGAGGTGAGTGCGTGTGGCGGCCATTACCGTGCGGGGGTGCACGGCACGGAAGATAGACGGTGGCCGCATCCCCTTTTCCGCGTGTGCCGCGGCGATTGCCCCTCCAAGCAAGCCTGCGTAACTGCGCGCTTACAAGCGCCAACCGAAACAGCCGGAGGGTATCATGAATTTCAAGCTTGAAGGTGTCATTCCCGCGTTGTTGACCCCCTTTACCAAAGGGGGAATTGCCGTGGACTACGACCGTGCCGCGGCGCTTGCCGGGCATTTGGCGAAGCAGGGCGTGCATGGGTTGTTTGTGTGCGGAACCACGGGGGAAGGCCCCTTGATGACTGTGGCCGAGCGCAAGCAGATGCTTGAGGTCGTCATTCAGGCCGTGGGCAAGAAGATCAAGGTCATCGCGCACACGGGCTGCTTCGACACTGCATCGGCCGTGGAACTGACCAGGCATGCAGCAAAGGCTGGGGCTCAGGCTGCGGGCGTGTTCGCGCCCGGGTTCTTCGGGTACGACTACGATTCGCTCAAGGCGCATTTCAAGGCCGTGGCGAACTCCGCCAAGGACCTGCCGATTCTGCTCTACGACATCCCGGGCTGCGCGAAGAACGGCCTTTCACGCCAGCTCATCGTCGACCTCGCCACGAGCGTGGACAACATCGTGGGGATGAAGGACAGCACCGGGAGCATCCAGCATTTCAACGAAGTGCTGATTCACGCGCCCAAAGGATTCATCGCGATCAACGGCGTGGACGAGTACTCGATGCAGGCTCTCGTTGCGGGCGGCAGCGGGTCCGTGGCCAGCACGGCCAACGTCGTGCCGGAGATCTTCCTGTCTATTTTTAACAATGTGAAGAAGGGCGATCTGAAGAAGGCGTGGGCAAGCCAGATCCAGTTGTCTCAGGCGTGCAACACGTTCCGGTACGGCGCGATGGTGGCCCGCTACAAGGAAGGCGTGCGGCTCCGCGGATTCGACCCGGGCTACGTGCGCCCGCCACAGCGTGAACTCACGGCCGCCGAAAAGAAGACGCTCGTGCAGGAGATGAAAGCGACCGGCCTTCTTTAAGTCCGGGCACGGACTGAGTCCATACCCAAACAATTGACAGGCGAGGGCGCCTATCCCACACAGGCTGGGAGATCGGACGGATCCGACGGATCGGACTGTTCGGTAAGCGCGTGGGGTACAGGCGCCCTCGCCTGAGTCTTCGTCAATCGAGGGCGATGCCAGGATGCGGCTCTGTTCCCCGGCTCAGGACCGCTTCAGCTTTTCCTCTTCCTTGATCTTGTTCCAGGCGGCAATGGCGTCTTCAGGCGTTGCGGCCTTCTTCTCGCCGAAGACATGGTCGTGACGCCGGATCATCTTGTCATGGGCGCGCCGCAGGGCGTTTTCAAGCGTGAAAAGCCCTTCGTTTTCTGCCGCGGCGGCCGCGGCCATCATGACGAACAGGGTGTCGCCGAACTCTTCTTCCATGTGCATCCGGTCGGTCCCTTCCAGGGCCTCGACCAGTTCTTCAGCCTCCCCTTTGGCGTAATTGCCGAAATCCAACGCTGACTGGTCCCGATCCCAGGGGCAGCCCTCTGGTCCGCGGAGATAGCGCGCCAGGCTTATGAGGGCCTCAAACCACTCGGTTTCGGAAGCGGGGGTCTTCCTCCAATGTGGATACATGATTCCGGTTCCTTCACAGCGCTCAAGTTCCAGACCTGCTTCGCCGATAAATGGTGTTGGCGTGGGGGCCGAATGAAGCCGGCCGGCGGTAACGCCGCCCAGCAGCCCTCCGCGGACCGTGCACGACGGTCAAGGAAAGAGCATGACGGTTCAATGCTGCAAATGCAAGAAGGTCCACGAAGAGGGCGAATGGACCGAGAATCCGCCCGCGAAGGGCGCGCATATCACCCACACCTACTGCCCCGTCTGCGCCGAAGCCTGCTACATGGAACTGTTCAGCGAGCAAGCCAGCCGCACCACCTGGAAGACAGCGCATATCGTCTCCCAATTGATGAATAGCCTGGAGCGTCCCGCCTGACCGGCATGTATTCCCCTCTGTTCCCCACCTTCGGTTGAACTCCGTCCGGGCGCGGGGTAGATTGAATCGATTCAATCAATCGCGTGGCGATGGGGACCGCATTTGCCCCGTCGCTCAACCAGGGAAACCGTCCAATGCCACCATCAATCAATCGACGCCAGTTCTTGGACCTTGCCGCTCTGGGCGCGGCGGGCATGGCCGCAACTCTCACGGCGGGAGCGCAGGAAAGCGGCGCGCCGGACCGGGTGGTCATCGGGGTCATGGGGTTGTCCCGAGGCCGCGCATTGGCCCAGCAATTCGCCCAACAGCCGAACGTGGAAATCCGTTACGTGTGTGATGTCGATTCAGAACGGGCCGCCAACTGCGCCGCCGAGGTGGAGAAGGCGGGGGGCGGCACCCCGCAGGCCATCGGAGATTTCCGGCGTATTCTCGATGACGCGGAGGTTCACGCACTCGTGTGTGCCGCGCCGAACCACTGGCACGCGCCCGCGACGATCCTCGCCTGCAACGCAGGCAAGCATGTATACGTGGAGAAGCCATGCAGCCACAATCCAAACGAGTGTGAACTGATGGCCGAGGCGGCCCGCAAGCATGGCTGCGTCGTGCAGGTGGGCACTCAGCGCCGCAGCAGCCCGAGCATCCGCAAGGCGATCGAGTTAATCCACGGCGGCGCGATTGGTAGGGTCTATTCTTCACGCGCGACCTATGCGAGCGCCCGGGGCTCGATTGGAGTTGGCAAACCTGCCGAAGTCCCCGCCACGCTGGACTATGACCTCTGGCAAGGCCCCGCGCCGCGCGTGCCGTACCTCGACAATCGCATCCCCTACAACTGGCATTGGTTCTGGCATTGGGGAAACGGGGAACTCGGCAACAACGGCGTCCACTACCTCGACATCTGCCGCTGGGGACTCCAGGTGAGTTTCCCGAGTCGCGTCACATCGTCGGGAGGACGCTACTGCTTCGACGACGATCAGGAAACACCCGACACGCACGCGATCGCCCTCGAATTTGAAGGCGAGAAGATGATCACTTGGCAAGGCCATAGCTGCAACCTGTACGGCAGCGACTTCGTTAATTTCTATGGGGAGACTGGCACGCTGACCATCGCGGACGGCGGCGACTTCGTCCTTTACGATGCCAGCAACAAGGTAGTCCAGAGTGAGAAGGGCGCGCGAGGTGATGTCGAACACATTGTGAACTTCCTCGCCGCCGTTCGAAGCAACGATCCCGCCATACTCAATTCCGGGATTGAGGACGCCCACCCCGGCACGACGTTGTGCCACCTGGGCAACATCGCACAGCGCACCGGGCGCGCGCTGCGCTGCGATCCAGCCAACGGCCACATCCTGGATGACGCGGACGCGATGACTTACTGGGCGCGTGAGTACGAGCCGGGTTGGGAGCCCAAGGTATGAACGGCGAGTCGATCAATCGCAGGAGTTTTCTCGGAAGCGCCGCGGCGAGCGTCGCCGTCATCGCGGCCGCACAGTCTGCCGCCGAACCGGCGCCAGAGAGACGCATCAAGGTCGCGGTCATTACGCACGCGGGCGGCGCGCATCTCGGCGCTTACTTCAATGCCCTCGCCCAAACCGCCGAAGCCGAATCGGTGGTGCTCGCCGATCCCGACGGCAACGCGGAATCCGGTGCGCGCGCGGCCCTCGGCGAGAAGCTGACGCGCGTCTACCAAGACTGGAATGAACTTCTGTCCGCCGAGAAACCCACGATGGCGTTGATCAGCGTCGAAGCCCGCCTCGGCCCAGAGGCCATTGACGCCGCGTTGGACGCGGGTTGCCACGTCTTCGCTGAAAAGCCTGCCTGCGTGAACGCGGAGGATTTCGCGCGCCTCGCTGACAAGGCGGACGCCAAGGGTCTCCACCTTATGCTGGCCCTCGCGAATCGCTTGAATCCCGACGTGCAGGAGGCCAAACGCGCCGTCGCGGAAGACCGCATCGGCAAAGTCTACGGCGTGGATCTGCGGCTGATTGAAGACCAAACGCGTCTCACGAGACCCGAGTACCAGCAGTCCTGGTTTGCCGACAAGGCCCGCGCAGGGGGCGGTCACCTTGCCTGGCTCGGCATCCACTGGCTCGACCTCGCCATGTACATTACGGGCGCCTCGATTGGGCAGGTGGCCGGATTCACCGGCAACGTCGGCGGCCAACCCATCAACATCGAAGACGCAGTGGCGATGTCGCTGCGGTTTGACAACGGCGCCGTCGGCACACTGACGTCCGGGTACTATCGCGACAAGGGGTCCGAATCCGAGATCAAGATTTGGGGTTCGAAGGGCTGGCTACTGCTGGCATCTGATGCGCCAAATACCATGAGGCTGTATTCGAACGCCAGCGGCATCAGCGACGTCTCCGGCACCCCCGAATCGGATGCGTACACGACCTTCGTACGCGCTGCGGTCCGCGCCAGCGCCGGACTGCAGGTCCCCCCCATCACCGCGCGCGAATCGTTGCGCGCTGTGAAAACCGTCTACCGAGCCTACGCCGCCGCCGAATCCGGGATGACCGTGCGTGTGGAGTAGGCCGGTGGAAGTGCCTGACCGCATATCCGGCTCGTCAAACTGAGGATGCCACCCGCTCCCCTCCACCTTATGCAGCGGGGATGCCTCCAGACGGATCAATGTCTTTGTAATGGGCGGAATCCAGAAGAACTCCAATTGCGGTCTGGTTTCACCGAAAGCTATTGCAATTAGAACACAAATATGACACCATTGGATTCAACTTACGGAGAATTCGCGTCTCTCGCAGAAACGCGAAGGGGCATATGCAAGGGTTGCCTGAAGCGCGATGCCGCTATGTGGTCGCGACGTGAGGGATGGTCTTAGGGTCGTGCCGTGCAGGGCGGCGCACAGGGAGGATGAATCCATCATGAAAGGCCGGTTATTACGCCAAGGATTTTGCTTCAATAGTTCAGCGGTAGTTGCCGTGGCAACGCTCGTGCTGCTGGTCTGCTGGGGCTCCGGATGTCCTTTGAATCCGGGTCCCCGCGGAGTGCCAGTCATCGATCTCGCCGTCGGCGATTCTGGCTCGGGGTTCTTCCTGAAGGGGGACGCGGAGCTGCCGCCGTTTGCGACTCCAAAGATGTTGCTCTACTTCGACGTGCTGTCTGGCGACAACCAGCAGGATCCCGACATCGTGCTGGATGCGGCGGAGATCCCCAGCATTGCGCGTCCGATCAGCACCGTGTTGACGGAGGACGACCTTTATGTCGCTGGAGATGATTCGTGGGTTGTCAACATTTGGCGCGACTACCGCAGCCTCGTGGACAAGGGCAATGGGGGTCTGCAGCCGGACGTTGAACTGACGGGCCTGGAGACGCTGGCGTATCCCCAGCAGATTATCGTCAGCAGCAACCGCTTGTTTGTACTCAACCGGAATCCGTTTATCGACAGCGGAAAGAACGGCTTCACGTATGGCGTGCACGTGTTTTTCGACGCGGCGGGCATTACCGGGGACCGCGCGCCAGACCGCGTGTTCTCCGATGCGATCGATCCCATGGGGATGGCCGTGGACGGCGATGATTTGTACGTCGCCGACGCCTTGGGCGGCCGTGTGCTCATTTACCGCGATATCGACGAGGAAGTGTTGCCGCCGAAGGCCCTGCTCCCGTATGACGTGGAGTTGTCCGGGCCTTCCTGGGCGTATCTGGACGGCGATGGACCGCTGCTGCCGCTGCGGGTGGATGTGTTCGACAACACGCTGTACGTGACCACGGCGTCGAACTTCCTGTTTGTATTTGATTCCGCGGACACGCTCGCAAGCCTCGCGGAGCCCAGCGCGGTGATCGCCGAGTCGAACGGCGCCTTGGCCACGCCGTGGGGTGCGGAGGCGGTGGGCAACCGCCTGTTCGTTGGTAACCTGAACACCTACGCGATGCCTGCGCCCTTCAAAGGGGTCATCCCTGGTTTAACCGGCGAGGAGACCATTGGCATGGTGGGGTTCGACGGGGCTCCCGGGCTCGCGATCGGCCAGCAGCCATCGGTCGTCTTCGATTCGTCGAATGCGCAGGTGCCCGCCGTGCGCGACATGTGCGCCGAGGAAGACGTCCTTTTCGCGGCGGCGGCGGTGCCTGGAAGCGCGGTCCTTTTCGACTACGACAACAAGAGCGTGGAGACGCGGCCGGTGCTTGGCTACACCTCGTACTATGCGGTCGGGGATGTGCATATCTACACCAAAGCGGACTGCATCCTGTTTGGACAGCCCGGCGAGATTGTCCTTCCTGCGATGAAGGACTTCTTTGGACCGTTGAGCATTGATACCAATCGCAAGCTGACGGGATCGAACTGAATACAGGGGTGCGCGAACAGGCCAGCACGCATGTGATGGCAATCGCTTAATGGGAGGACTGGCAATGATGAACGCGGTATTGAAGATGCGCCGGGGCGGAAATTGGGTGTCGAGACGCGGCGCCATGTTCACGGCGGTTTGCATGATGGTGTCGATGACAACGGGATGCCCCTTCATTCCTCCGCAGACGTTGTCTGTAGTCGATTTGGCGGTTGGCTCACCCAACGGCCTGATCCTCGACAAGGACATTGTCCCCGGGCCTTACGACACCGCCAAGGTGTTGCTGTACTTCGACGTGCTCCAGGGAGACAACCAGCAGGATCCGGAAGTGGTCATCACCAGCGAGGATATCGAACTCGCCTATCCCGCTGACATCGTACTGACGGAGAGCGATTTGTACGTGGCCGATATGGTCACGGACCGGGTGTTGATCTGGCGCGATTACCGGGGCCTTGAAGCCAAAGGTGGCAGCGCGTTGGAGCCCGATGTGATTCTGACAACGGAAATCGAGAATCCTACTCAAATCATCGTCGAGGACAACCGCCTCTTCGTCCTGAGCGACGGGGCTCCGGGCGGCGTGGCGATCTTCGGGGATGCCGCGGGAATCACGGCCGATGTGGCGCCCGACACCTTTGTCGAATTCGGCGATGCCCTCGCCATGGAGTACGAGGATGACATTCTCTATGTGGGTGGCTTCGCGTACGTGCTGGGCAAGGTAAGTGAGGAGCAGGCCGTGGTCGTTTACCCAAGCGTTACCGGTCTGCTGGAGCCGGACCTGAAGGGTCTGCTCGCGGAGGACATTGTCGTGCTTGCGGGTCCGTCCTGGGCCAACCTCGACGACAATGGTCCGGTCATTCCCCAAGGACTGCGCGTTGTAGACAACGAGCTGTTCGTGAGCACCCAGGTCAATTTCCTCTTCACATTCAGCCCGGCAGACGCTCTCGTAGACGAGCAGGTGCCCGACGCCATTATCTCGGAGACCAACGGCGCGCTACTGAGTCCCAAAGCCATGGAGGCCGTCGGCTGCCGCCTGTTCGTGGGGAACTCAGGCCTGTCGCGCATCAGGGCGAAGGAGGAGAAGTCGAACTCTGTCGGCATGGTCGCCTTTGACGATGCGACTAACGTCGTGACGGGGCAGACACCCGATGTCGTGTTTGACACGTCCAGCGCCCAGATTTCCGCTGTCATGGACTTGGCCTCCGAAGAAAACGTCCTCTTTGTGGCGGCGTCCAATGCCTCGCCGGTCTTCTTGACCAAGATCGTCCCGTTCGGCAGCTACTATACGGTGGGCGATGTCCACATCTACCTGGACGCGGACGATCTTCCATTCGGATGGCAGGCTGACATCGTGCTTCCCGCGATGAAGGACTTCACGGTGCCGACTGCCATCGATGTGAACGCGCAGTTCACAGGCAATTAAGTAAGGGGCGCACAAAGCGGGACACTCGTCGGTCCCGCTGAGCGCGCGGACATTCCGAGAGCGGGGGCGCATCCATGCGGGTGCGTCCCCGCTCCGCGTTGTAGGCATCTCAGGGCGTGTTTCAGGCCCGCTCGCGAGGCTGACTGGGGCTTGGCGTTCCTGGGCTCAAGCGCTGTTCATTGGTTTAACTGTCGTGCCGCAGGAACGCGGCCCCCCATCTGTCCCGTCCTGTTTGCTTTCTGGGGTTTGGGTGGTGTATGCTTCCACCAACATTAGTCTGCTGGTCAGGTAGGCGGTCGTCTCTAACCGGTCTTCCATCCTACACGATGCTCACCTCAGAATTCGGGTACTCGCCTGTGTGACGTTCCCTGTTTTGCCGGCGCTGAGCATACAGAATCAGCCCACGTCTGGCTTGGAACAAGCCGGCTCTATGAAAGGGAACCCCTATGTCTTTTGATCAACTCGGAGTCCATCCACGCTGTTTGGGCGTGCTGAAAGGACAACGAATCACTGAACCGACGCCCGTGCAGGCGCAGGCGATCCCCGTGGCCGTCGAAGGCCGCGACGTGATCGCGATCGCCCAGACGGGCACCGGCAAAACGCTGGCCTTTGGGCTGCCGTCTCTGACGCGGCTCGCCGGCACGAAGCCAGGCCGCACGCGGATGCTGGTGCTGACGCCTACGCGCGAACTGGCGCAGCAGGTGGAGAGCGTCATTGCGCCGCTCGGCAAGGCCCTGGGCCTGCAGACGGCGTGCGTCTACGGCGGTGTCGGCATGGAGCGCCAGACCCAGGCGCTGCGTAAGGGCACCGCGATCATCGTCGCAACGCCTGGCCGCCTCATCGATCATATCAACCGCGGCAACACGCGCTTTGATGAAGTATCCATTCTCACGCTCGACGAAGCTGACCGTATGCTCGATATGGGCTTTCTGCCCGACATCAAGCGCATCCTGAGCCGCCTGCCCAAGGAGCGCCAGACGCTGATGTTCTCCGCGACTTTCGCCCCGGAGATCGCCAGCCTGACACACGAGTTCATGCGCGACCCCGCGCGCATCGAGGTGGGCGCCATCGCGAAGCCCGCGGATGCCGTGCGCCAGGGCGTGTATACCGTGGACCCCGCGGGCAAAGTAGACTTGCTCTCGAAGATCCTCCGCGAGCAGGAGGTCCAGTCCGCTCTGGTTTTCATCCGCACGAAGCACCGCACCGACCGCGTTGCGAAGGCGCTGCAGACTGAGGGATTCAAAGCGCAGGCGATCCACGGAGGGCGCACGCAACGCCAACGCCAGCAGGCAATCGACGGCTTCCGCCAGGGCCGCTACCAGGTGCTGGTAGCCACCGACGTGGCGGCGCGGGGTCTGGATGTCCACGGCATCACGCATGTCGTCAACTTCGATATCCCGATGAGTTCCGATGACTACATTCATCGTATTGGGCGCACGGCTCGTGCCAGCGCCGAAGGCGACGCCATTACCTTCGTAAGCCCCGGCGAACACGTTGCCCTCGGGAACATTGAGCGGGCGTTGGGCAAGGCCCTGCCGCGCACGGAATGGGAAGGCGCCGTCCACGTGCAGTCGCGCTTCCGGCCCGCGGGCGACCACGGACCGCGCAACGGGCACCGGAAAGGCCCCCGTCCGCAAGGCCCGATGCACCGGCGCGGCGAGTCGAATGACCGGCACCCGCGCAGGGAAGGCGCCTCGCAGCCTGCTGAGCGTGGTTCACGTGATACGCAACCCGGTTCCTTCCGCAAGCCGCGCCGCCCCTTCGGTCGCACGAGACCGGCGCGGCCCACCGCGGACCGCTAACCCGTAGCACACTCAGGGCCGATCGGACCGATCAGACGGTTCGGGCCGATCGGCCCTTATCCTTTGTGGCGATGTCTCAAGAGTTGACAGGCGCGTTCGTTTGCCATACCATACTGTATGGTATGGGGGAAGCACGGCCGGAAATACGGACCACTTGGCTCGCCGCGGGCCTGGACTTGCTCGAGGAGTCCGGTCCCGGAAGGTTGACCCTTGAAGCGCTCACCGCGCGCGTGGGGTTGACGAAGGGGTCCTTCTATCATCATTTCCGGGACCGCGACGGGTTTGTCGCGGCCCTGCTCCAGCATTGGGAGCAGGAGATGACGTTCAAGCTGATTGAACAGGCCGAACGCAGCCGGACGACCCGCGAAAAGCAGCGGGAACTCACCCACCAGACCATGGCGTTTCACGGGTCTAACGTGGAACTGCAACTCCGGGCCTGGGCCATGAACTCGCCACTGGTGCGAGCCTCCGTCGAACGTGTAGACAAAGCGCGCGTGGACTACCTGACCCGTATCGCAATCGGCATCACGGGGAACAAAGCCCGCGGCCGTCACCTCGCACGGATCAGCTACGCCGTGTTTGTGGGGGCGCAGCAGACTTTGCCGCCGATAAGCCGCGAAACACTGTTGAAACTCTACGAAGAGCTGGACCGCTTGTATGTCTAAGCCGGGAGCGGGATGGACCGGTGGCGTCCATGTGGAATCCGCAAGCAGGATGGTGTATGACTCGTGTATAGGCGTTTCCAGGGACGTTGCGGTCTCTTCTCGTCACGCACGCCATACAAGGAGTATTCCCCGTGAGTTCAGTCGCGCTGGAACTAATCGTAATCGCCCTGCTGTTGGTTCTGAACGGGGTGTTCGCCATGTCTGAACTGGCGATCGTATCGTCGCGCAAGGCGTTGCTGCAGAAAAGGGCAAGCGAGGGAGACGCGCGTTCAGCGCAGGCGCTCGCGCTGGCCAGCAACCCGGGTGACTTTCTTGCGACGGTTCAGGTCGGGATCACGTTGATCGGCGTGATTGCGGGGGCGTTCGGCGGGGCCACGCTCGCGGAAGAGCTTGGCGCGTATATTGCCCGTGTGCCCGCGTTTGCCGGCCATGGAGAAAGCTTGGCGCTGGCGCTGGTGGTGGCGTTGATCACCTATCTCAGCCTGATCGTGGGCGAACTCGTGCCGAAACGGCTGGCCCTTCACCATCCGGAGCAGATCGCCATCCGCGTGGCAGGTCCGCTGCGTATGCTGGCCCTCGCGGCCCGCCCGCTGGTGCGCCTGATCGGCGGGTCGAGCGACGCCGTGTTGTGGCTCTTGGGCGTCCCGAAGAACCCCGAGCACAAAGTCACGGAAGATGAGATACGGTTTCTGATCGATCAGGGAGCGCGCACCGGAACAATCGAGTCCCTCGAACATGAGATGGTGGACAGCGTGCTGAGTCTGGGCGACCGGCGCGTGACGGCGCTCATGACGCCGCGAACAGAAATGCTGTCGCTCGATGTCGGCGATTCGATCGAGTCCGTCCGTGCCGTGGTATCGAATGCGGATGGATCCGATTTGCCCGTCATCGATGGTTCGATGGACAACGTATTGGGTGTGGTACGGATTCGCGACATCTTTGCGCGGGCTTTGTCGGGTGAACCCTTTGATCTGCGGCCGCTGGTGCGGCACGCGCTGTTCGTTCCCAATACGGCCTCGACCTTCACGACGCTGCAGAAACTGAGAGAAGCGCAACAATCCATGGCGTTCATTGTCGACGAGTTTGGGGGACTCGAAGGCGTGATGACACTCGACCGTGTGATGGAAGCGGTCCTGGGAGATGCCCCTCTGACGGGTGGCGAGAATCCCGAGGCGGTGCGACGCCCGGACGGGTCGTGGCTCGTCGATGGGACCATCCCGCTTGAACGATTGAAGGAGGCCCTGGATGTCAGCAGCCTCCCGGACGAGGGATCGGGGTCCTTTCACACGGCCGCCGGTTTCGCGTTGGCGCAGTTCGGCCATATCCCGAAAGCCGGGAGCGCATTCGGATCGGGAGGCTGGCGCTTTGAGGTCGTAGACATGGACGGCCGGCGGATCGACAAGATTCTAATTACTCCAGAGGTTCAAGAAGGCGGCCCAAAGTCGGATGAGCCGGAGTAGGGTGGATGTCCGTGCAGCGGGTTCGCGCGGGCACTAACGTGTAGAAGCACGGGGGACGTGATGAGCATCGAGCGCCATTTGCTCAGTGGAAACGAGGCGCTGGCCTTTGCGGCGCGCCAAGCAGGCGTGTCGCTGGGGACTGGCTACCCAGGGACGCCTTCTTCGGAAATCCTCGAGCAGTTCAGTATTCTCGGGGGCCGCGCCCAATGGGCGCCCAACGAAAAAGTCGCATTGGAAGTGGGCATCGGTGTGGCGTTCGCGCGCGGACGCGCCCTTGTGACGATGAAACACGTCGGGTTGAACGTGGCCGCGGACCCTTTCTTCTCCGCCGCATTCACGGGCGTGGACGGCGCGCTCGTGATCGTGGTCGCGGACGACCCCGGGATGTCGTCCAGCCAGAACGAGCAAGACAGCCGCCGTTTCGCGCTGGCGGCAGGCGTGCCCATGCTCGAGCCTTCAGACTCGCAGGAAGCCTACGAATTCATGTGGGAAGCCCTGAGCCTTTCCGAGCGGTGGCGATCGCCCGTGCTCCTGCGCATCACGACACGCGTGTGTCACTCCAAGACAGCGGTGGTATTCCGCAACGAAGCGCGCCCGGCGCCGGCTTCGGCCTTCACGCGCAACATCCCGGAAAAAGTAATGATCCCGGCGCACGCGCGCCCCGCGCACCGGCGCCTGCGCGAACGCCTCAAAGCCATCCAGGCATGGAACGAAGGCTCTTCCCTGAATCGCCGGATCGGGGAGGGGAAGGCGCTGGGAATTATCACGTCAGGCGTGGCCTTCGCGCATGCGCGCGAGGCGGTTATCACTGGGAGCGCCGGTATCGCTGCCGGCTCTTACGCGACTATCACGCAGAAGCAGACCGATCGGCCCGATCCGTCCGATCCATCTGAAGGAAGCGCGAGTTTCTTCAAAGTCGGCATGACCTACCCCTTGCCGCTGCAGCGCCTGCGGGAGTTCGCGGCCTCCGTGGACCGGTGCATCGTGATCGAGGAAGGCGACCCCTATCTCGTCGAATCGCTGCGCATGGCAGGCATCGCGGTGGAGGACAAGCCGGAGGCGTTCCGCTTCGGCGAGTTGAATGTGGATCGGGTCCGCTGCATCCTCTCCGGCGACACGGCCCCCGAAACGCCGCGCACCGGCGCAAAACCGCCGGAACTCTGTGCGGGCTGCCCGCACCGGATGACCTTCACCACGCTGGACCGTCTCAATTGCATTGTCTCCGGCGATATTGGCTGCTACACGCTCGGCGCCCTTCCGCCGTTCGAGGCCATGGACAGCCAGCTCTGTATGGGTGCGAGCATCGGGATCGGGCTGGGGTTGCGCCACACCCTGCGCGATGAAGAGGCGCGGCGTGTGGTCAGCGTGATCGGTGACAGCACCTTCTTCCATAGCGGGCTCACAGGCCTCGCGGAAATGGTGTACAACCCGCCGCGCACCGGCCACATCCTGCTCATCCTCGACAACGGCACGACCGCCATGACGGGCCTGCAGGAGCACCCCGGAACCGGCCACGGACTGAACCACCGCAGCTCGGCCACTCAGGTTCTGCCGGAAAACGTCGCGCGGGCAATGGGTGTGCCGAACGTGCACGTTGTCGACTACGGGCGCGCGCTCGAAGAGGCCCTGGAAGGCGCTATGGGGAAAGACGAACTGACGGTGATCATCATGCGGCAGCCCTGCAGGCTCAATGTAAAGAAGCCGGCAACCTGCGAACCGGAGAACGGCAATGATTGAGACGGCGGCTGTTGTGAACGTGATGTTCGCTGGGTTGGGGGGCATGGGGGTTTTGAAGGCCTCGGATATTCTGGCGGACTGTGTCTTCCGCGAAGGGCACGACGTCAAAAAGAGCGAGATCCACGGCATGAGCCAGCGGGGCGGTTCCGTGACCAGCGACGTCCGCTTCGGCAGGGAAGTGTTCAGTCCCATGATTCCCACGGGTGAAGCCGACTTCCTCGTAGCGCTGGACGAATCACAGGTGGACCACAACCGCTACATGCTGCGCGAAGGCGGGATTCTCATCACGCCGCATCCACTCGTTGTCATTCACGGGCCCATGCCGGAACTGGATGAACGCGATCTCCCTCTATCACCGCGCAACTTCAACGTCGCGATTCTGGGCATGCTGAGCTGCCACCTCGACTTTCCCGAGGAAAGCTGGGAAATGGCCATCCGGGCGCACGTGCCGGGGCGCACCTTTGAGCAGAACATCGAAGTATTTCGTTTGGGACGCCGTTTCGGGTAATACTATGGGGCACCGCCGCACGGCGGTTTAGGGGGTATACCAATGGGGAAACAAGCCAATAGTGCCGGACCGCGGTTCCATCCGCTCAGCGCGCTCGACTACCTGCCGCGCGAGCAGCTGCGGCTTCTGCAGTTCGAGCGGCTGAAGACCATCGTCAGCCGCGCGTATGACAACGTGGTGCTGTTCCGGAACCGCATGATGGAGCGCAAACTCACACCTGCGGACCTGCATTCGCTCGAGGACATCCAGAAGCTCCCGCTGTACGTGAAGAACGATTTGCGCGACACCTATCCCTTCGGCCTTTTCGCCAGCCCGATGGAGGAGGTTGTGCGTTTGCACGCGTCCAGCGGTACGACGGGCAAGCCCATCGTGGTCGCCTACACGCAACAGGACGTGGATGTGTGGTCGAGCGCGATGGTGCGCGCTTTCGCTTCGTACGGACTTCACCGGGGCGATGTGATCCAGAACGCCTATGGCTACGGCCTGTTCACAGGCGGGCTCGGCGCGCACTACGGGGCGGAAGCGCTCGGTGCGACCGTGATCCCCGTGTCGGGCGGCAACACGGATCGCCAGCTCATGATCATGCGCGATTTCAACGTGACCGCCATCTGTTGCACGCCCAGCTATTTCCTGCGGCTGATCGAGCGCGCGGGCGAGATGGAAATCGACATGAAGTCGTTGCCGCTCGCCGTCGGCGTGTTCGGCGCGGAGCCCTGGACCGAAGAGATGCGCCAGCGCATCGAAGAAGCCAGCAGCATCAAGGCCTACGACATCTACGGCCTGTCTGAAATCGTCGGTCCCGGCGTGGGCGCGGAGTGCTACTGCCAGCAGGGCCTCCACATCTTCGAAGACCACTTCTATCCCGAAATCGTGGATACGGAGACGCTGAAGCCTGTCCCTGACGGCGAGGAAGGCGAGTTGGTACTCACGACGCTCAGCAAGCTGGCCATGCCGATGATCCGTTATCGAACCCGGGACATCACCGCTATCGCACCGGAACCCTGCGAATGCGGCCGGACAATACGCCGCATTCGACGCATCAGCCGCCGCAGCGACGATATGCTGATCATCCGCGGCGTGAACGTGTTTCCATCGCAGATTGAAACGGCGCTGCTTGCCGTTGAGGGCACCTTGCCGCACTACCAGATTGTGCTGACGAATGATGGCACGATGGATGAAATGGAAGTGCAGGTCGAAGTGACTGCGGAAGTGTTTAGCGACAAGATTCGGGCGCTGGAATCTCTGCAGGAGCGGTTGGCTAACTCGATTGAGCGTGTCACAGGGCTTCGCGTCCATCTGCGGCTCGTGCAACCCAGCACGATAGAGCGCAGCGAAGGCAAGGCCAAGCGCGTAATCGACAAACGCAACCGCGCGAAATAGGAGCGAGCTACCATGAAGATTCAACAGCTTTCCATCTTCATCGAGAACGAGCCCGGACACTTGCTCGCCCCGTGCAAGGCGTTGGCCGATGCGGGCGTCAACATACTGACGCTATCCCTGTCCGACACGCGCGAGTACGGAATCGTCCACTTCATCGTGGACGACTGGCAGCGCGCGAAGCAGGTGCTCGAGCAAAGCGGACTCGTGGTAAACGTCGCCGAGGTCGTCGCCCTGGAAGTGGACGACAAGCCCGGCGGCTTGGCGCGCATGCTCGCCATCATCGGCGAGGGCGGCCTCAACATCGAATACATGTACGCCTTCACGTTCGGGTGCAACAAGAAGGCGGTGCTTGTGTTTCGCTTCGAGGACCCGGCCTTGGCCGTCGAGCACCTGACCAAGTCAGGCATCAATCTCTTCGGAGCCTCGGAACTTTCCGCGCTCTGCCGGGGGGATGCGTAGGCGGGAACTCCACCGTCAGGTTTTAGAGCAGCCTACGCGGAGCCCATTGCCACCCATTTGATGGCGATGCCTTCGTCTTCACGGAGTCGCTCAATCAATTGAGCGGCATGATGCTGGATGTGCCGGATATTGTAGAACTGCAGTTCGAGTTTCCCAAAAGGTAGCCAAGCGAATCCCGAAGGCGCGCCCAAGTCGGTGAGTTCTATGCGTTCCTGCACGGCGCGCCCGCAATAGTCGAGGTACTCGAGCACCTCTTCCTTCGTGTAGGGCTCGCCGATCGCCGGAACGCGGTTTCCTTCCCACCAAAGGGGACCAAGAAACTGGTAATCGACGCGGTGCTTTTCCCAGGGCTTGAAGGCTGACTGCGACTCGGACAGGTACAAGTCTGCGAAGAACAGCGCGTGATACGCCACATTCCAGAACCGGTTCGTGTACGCGGGGTTGCACCAGTGTTCGCCGGGACACTGTTCAATGGCTGACCGCAGCATGGTCAGCGCCGCAAGGTATTGCGAGACAATTGCTGTCTTTGTCTCCATGGAGCACCTCCATTTGTGTGGATTGCATTGTAGCAGGCGGTTCGAGGCGCAGCCATTGATGCTTCGCCGGGGTAATCGCACATACCACGCGTTTGGTATCGGCGGGGACAGTCGAGATGCTCCGCGTTGCGCAGGGCGGGATTTGTTCCCGCCTTCTTAACGGTGTTGGCATTTTCTCCAACTCCAACTGCCGAAGCTATGATGCTTGCCCAAGTCTCGGATTCGTCTCCTTCCAGTGCATCGTCAAGAAGTTAAGTGGGCGGGAACAAATCCCGCCCTACAAGATGCCGCATTCCTAATGTGGGTCGCCATTAGGTGAAAGACATGGCAACACACACGTGACTTTCGAGGCCTTGCCCGCCTGTCTTGGTACGGTTGCCCAGGAGGGTTTGCCGTGCACACCTGCATGCTCCTGTGTCATGCTCGTGGGCGTGACGTGCTTCAGGAGTCGTGCGGCCATGATGGGCTTTGCGTTCCATTTTGCAGGCGGGGCGGCATTCTATCCTGGGCTGCTGTGTGCCATTGCGGGACTCACAATCGCATGCTTCGCCTCCAGGCGAGTTATTGCAGCGCCAGCCCGCATCGTAACAGTGCTCGGCGCACTCCTCGTCATTCTCTCGGCAACGCCTTCGCCGCTGTTGCTGTATCTGTCTTGGAGTATCTCGCTCGCGATGTCCCTCGTTGCCCGCCCGCGAAAAGACTCGCCGAAAAAGCGCCGGCAATATGCGACACTTGCCGTTGCCGCCTTGTTGACAGTGGCCATGGGTGTTATGGAGTGGCCGTATCGCATGCGCACGTCGATACCTTACCGGGCGTCCGGTGTCCTCTATGAACTCGGTGATTCCCTCAGCATGGGCGCGGACACCCTCGACGGCAACTGGCCGGCCTTGCTTGCCGATAAGGCGGGGATGCGGGTCAAGAGTTTCGCTTTCGGAGGGGCGAGGCTGCAGACCGCCTTGTCGAATGCGGACCGCGTGGAGTCCGATGCCTCCCTCATCATCGTCGAACTGGGCGGCAACGATATCTTCTACGACACGTCGTCCAAAGACTTCGCGCAGAACCTCGACGCCATGCTCACCAAGCTCGCGAAGCACCAGGCGCCTGTCGTCCTGCTCGAACTGCCTCTGCCGCCGTTCTACAACGCGTTCGGAGCCGCCCAGCGAAGGCTCGCAAATCAGCACGGTGCGATCCTGGTACCCAAGTCAGTGCTGGCGACCGTGCTGGCCACTCCCGGCGCAACAGCGGATGGCCTGCACCTGTCGCCCGCGGGCCACGCGCTGCTCGCCGATACTCTGTGGAGCATGCGCGGATGAAGCGGAGTATCCGTATGGGTATGTTCGCTACTCTTTTCTTGGCGGTGCTCTATGTGGGGAGCTACATTTCCTATCGTGAGGCGCACACGGAGTATCGGGAGCAAGACGGACGCGAATACGTGATCTTCCCACCTGACAGCCTTGCGTGGTACTACGTGTACCGTCCAGCCTCATATCTTGACGGCAGACTGACCGGGATGGGATTCCACATTGGCCCCCATTGAATGACCGTTGATGCGTCGATTGCGGCGCGCAACTGCAACTCTCTCCGCGCCTACTTCTCCGGCGACTCGCTGCTGCGCCAGTAGGCCTCGTGGGGGATCCGGAGCGAGGCGAGGGGCACATCCACGTCGCACAGGGTCCATGGGGCCGGAGGATCGTAATCGTAGGGAACTTCGTCGCGCGGCACGTACGGCGCGGCGCGGCGCCGGGCGATGCAGTTCATCAACACACGCTGCTTCAACGGGATGTACTCGGGTGTGTGGGGCCCCAACTCGGCCTCGACGCGCGCTGGGCGAAATTCGTAGTACAACACGCGCCGGGTCTTCGGCGTGTGGTTCGCGCGGGAGCCGTGCAGCAGCAAGACGTGGTGAAACGCCACATCGCCCGGATCCATCAGCAGGGGGGTCGCGCCGTCCGTGCTGAACACAGGGCGCGCGACGATCTGGTCCACATCGCTCTGCTTCCATTGGTGGCTGCCGGGCAGCACCCATAGGCATGTATCCTGGTCCGCACGGTCGAGGTAGAAAGCCACCGTGAAGATGGGCGCGTCGCCCACGTGGAGCGGCGACGCATCGCGGTGCCAGGGCACCTCCACACCTTCCGCGGGCAGTTTTGCGACAAGCGAATCCCAGGTGGGGATGAAGTCCTTGCCAATCAGCCGCTCGACCGAGCGCAGGATGTACGGATGGCCCAGGAGGACCTTGCAGGCATCGGACTTGTCGACGGCGTGTTCGATGCGCCGCAGGACGCGCTTGCCGGTCTTGTCGCCCGTGCCGTACAGGTAATCGGGGTCGGCATGTACGCCCAGCTTGCCGTATTCGGTCAGGTTCTCCACCCCTTGGCGAAGGCGCGAGAACTCCTCGCTGTGCAGAAAGCCGCGGAGAATCAAATAGCCGTTTGCGCGGAAGAAAGACGTCTGTGCGTCCGTGATGGCGAGGTTCGGCATAGCAGTCACCCTCCTTGGTCAAGTCGAAGAGCGTAACGTCGGCGCGAAGCGGTCCAATCCCAGAAACTCGATGGGATGCATCGTCGTGCCGTCGATGGACAGATCGGCAAGGACCTCCCCGATGACCGGCGCGAACTTGAACCCATGCCCCGAAAAACCGCCCGCGATGATGGTGTTCTCGTGACGGGGATGCTTCCCGAGCAGGAAATGATGGTCGGGGGTCATCGAATACATGCACACACTGAAATGCGTGCGGCGGGGTTCCAGGGCGGGAAACACCTCGCCCAGGAATTGCAGCACCTTGGTTTCGTCCTCGGGGTCGAGTCCACGGTTCAGGTGATCCGGGTCGTCCACGGGATCGCCACCCGTATGCTCGGCCACCTTCACACCCAGTTGCGAAACTGCGGGGAAACCATAGAAGCCCCCATTCTCCGTGTCGAAATAGAAACACGGAAACGACGGATCGCGGTAGGCCCCCATGCCGGGCGAGTCATACCAGAGCTGCACCTTGCGCAAGATGCTGAGCGGCACGCCCAGTTCCGCGAAGGATGAAGCCGCCCAAGGCCCCACGGTGAGCACAAGCTTGTCGGCGCTGACCGTACGCTGATTGGTCGTCACCGACACCCCCTGCCCATTCGACTGCCATGCCATCGCGTCCTCGTGAATCAGCAAGTCCGCCCCATTCATCTGGGCCAGCGAGATGAACTGCTCCACGGACGCTTCCGCGAGGACATAGCCGCCATCCGGGTCGTGATACACCGTATGCCCCTGGGGAAAACGGAACTGCGGATACTCCGCCGCCGCAGCGCCCGAATCCATGCGCCGGTGAGGGAGATGGTGAGTCCCGTAGCAAGCTTCCAGACCGCGAACCATGGCGGAGCCCGGAAGTCCGGACAGCAGCAGTCCGCACTTGACGAACAACTCCTGTCCCGATTCCTCCTCCAGGGTTTCCCACAGCGCGTAGGAGCGTTCCAAGAGGGGGATGTAGTCGGGATGCTCGAAATAGGCCTTGCGGACCATCCGGCAACTGCCGTGCGAACACCCGAATTCGTGCGCGATCCCGTGCCGTTCGATACCGCAGACCCGGGCCCCCCGCTTCGCAAGGTGGTACAACGCGGCACTGCCCATAGCCCCCAAGCCAAGGACGATCACATCATATCTCGAGTCGGTCATGGCACGGCTCCTTCTTGATCGTCTCCCTGGCGTCTACCAGCATAGCAGATGTAACGCCCCGAAAGAGAGCCACGCACCACTTCGGGTAGGCCTTTCGGCAGATGCCGCGAAGGTACGCACGGGGCGGACGAAACCCGGAGGTGAATCAGTTCGTGGACGATCGCGACCTATGCAAAAGCGCCCCGTGGGGTGAAAGCAAGAGCAGAGAAAAAGTGGAATCAATCCTCCTTCCTATGCTACGCTCCTTCTTCGACAAACGCCGGTGTAGCTCAGCTGGTTAGAGCAGTGGAATCATAATCCACGTGTCCGCGGTTCGAATCCGTGCACCGGCACCATCTAACCCATTCTCGGCCAGCCGCTTCGACCAGAAGCCCGCTGGCCGCTTTTGTTTGCCATTCTGATGTCTTGCCCCAGTTGGAAATGGAGAGGCCTGTGTTTAGGCTAATCCTAACCGACTGGAGGCAAAGAGATGAAACGATCACGCAGGAGTTTTACGGGACAGGAGAAGGTGGGGATTCTGCGGCGGCA
>JADLCA010000605.1 GCA_020847495.1 Candidatus Hydrogenedentota bacterium
CCGCGCGCGGACTCGGTGCCGTCTGCATCACCACGTGCTTGGTCGGATCGTCGATCGCCGCCCACACGTCGTCCGTCGGATCGTTTGCGCGCAATGCGCCCGTCGGACACCGGTTGATGCACTGGCCGCAGTTGATGCAGACCACCTCCGCCAGCGGCTTGTCCATGAATGTCACGACTTTGGATTCGGCGCCGCGGCCCTGCACTTCCAGCACGCCCACTTCCTGGAAGTCGATGCACGTGCGGATGCAGCGGCGGCACAACACGCACTTGTTCATGTCGCGCACGACCGAATGGCTAGACGTGTCCAGCTCGAACATCGGCTCCGCGGGATGACCGAACCGGAAGAAATCAACGCCATATTCCTTGGCCAGGGTCTGCAGCTCGCAATTGTTGTTGCGGTTGCACGCGTAGCATTCGCCATAGTGGTTGGCCAGGATCAGGTCCAGAATGTGCCGTCGCGCCTGGCGCACCTTGCGCGAGTGCGTCTTCACCTTGATCGGCTGCGTGATCGGATACGCGCACGCCGCCTGCAGCGTGCGTTGCCCTTCCACCTCCACGACGCACATGCGGCACACGCCGGCAACGCACAGGTCCTCGTGGTGGCACAGCGTTGGAATGCGCAGTCCCAGCTCTTTGGAGGCCTCCAGAATCGTGGTCCCGATCGGTACTTTCAGGGTCTTGCCATCCATTTCGATACTGATCTGACCGCCAATCGCCTGGGTATCGTCGACGGGCCCGACGCGGTGTCCGCGCTGGCTGACCGGCGCCCGGGATACATCCTTTCCGAATGAAGTGCTCTCACACATGCTCTACTCCTTACCCGCCGCGGCGAGGTCTGTACGTCCCATGATCTCGTCCTGGAATTCCTTCACGATGGAGAGGAAAGCGTTCGGGCTCGATTGCCCCAAACCGCACTTGGAGGCCAGTTGCATCGTCTCTCCGAGCGCGCACAGCTCCCGGAGATACTTCATCGAGCACTTGCCTTCCTGCAGCAATTCCACGCCTTCCAGGAGTTTCACCGTTCCCGCGCGGCACGGCGTGCACTGGCCGCAGGATTCCTCCACGAAGAACTCCAGGAAATTCCGGGCGATGCCCAGCATGTCGCGGCCAGGTCCCAGAACGATGATGGACCCGCCGGTGGGGATGTCTTCATACGCGAGGGTACGCGCAAAACACTTCGCGGGAACGCAGTGCCCCGACGCGCCGCCGACCTGAACGGCTTTCGCGTCTTCCCCGCCTACCTCGCGCAGCAACTCCGCGATAGAGATACCCATCGGAAACTCGTAGACACCAGGACGCTCGCAATCCCCGGAGATGCTGAACAGCTTCAGCCCCGTCGATTTGTCCGTCCCGATTCCCTTGAACCACGCGGCCCCCTTCGCGAGGATGCAGGCCGCCCACGCCAGGGTCTCCACGTTGTTCACCACCGTCGGATGACCCATGTAGCCCGTGTCCACCGGGAACGGCGGCCGGTTGCGCGGTTCGCCGCGCTGGCCTTCGAGGGACTCGATGAGCGCCGTCTCCTCGCCGCACACGTACGCGCCCGAACCCATGCGAATCGCGATGTCGAAACTGAAACCTTCCCGCCCGAGGATGTTGTCCCCGAGCAGTTCCTGGGTGCGGCGGCGTTCCAACACCGCTTCCAGAAGGGGACGCAAATAGCTGTATTCGCCTCTCAGGTAGACGATGCCCTGCCGCGCGCCGATTGCGAGGCCGGCGATCGTCATGCCTTCAAAAACCAGGTCGCTGTATTCGGAAAGAATGACACGATCCTTAAACGTTCCCGGCTCGCCCTCATCCGCGTTGCAGATGATGTATTTCGTGCTGTCCTGTGCGGCCGCCGCAAGATTCCATTTCACGCCCGTCGGAAAGCCCGCACCGCCACGCCCTTTCATGCCCGATGCACTGAGTTCCCCGATGATGTCCGCCCGGCTCTTCTTGGCGGCGTTCTGCAGGCCCTGGTTGGGTTTGACGGACCCGAAGCTCAGCGGGCCCGTTGTCGTGGGATGCATGCCCCCCGTCTTGTTCTGTGTCGCGCTCATACCAAGTGCTCCTGCATCTGTTCCTGCGCGTGGACCCCCATGGCACGCCTGCACCCTTCCAGTATGTCGTGGACCTTGTCCGGAGTGACCCGCGTGAAAACATGGTCGTTTACCAACAGCGCCGGCCCCTGATCGCACATTCCGATGCAGTTGGCCCATTCCAGCGTGAACCGCCCGTCCGGCGTGGTCTCGCCGAAGCGTATGCCAAGGTCATTCTGCAGTTGGCGCGCGACCCGGTCTTTGTCGTGCATGTCGCAGGAGATGGTCCGGCATAGCCGGATGACAAAACGTCCCTTTGGCTTGTGATCCAGGAAGCTGTAGAACGAAACGACGCCGTACACCTCCACCGGGTGGATGTCGAGCATGTCGGCCACGATCTGCATCGCATATTCAGAGATTCGCGCGTGCTTGCGCTGAATCTCCTGAAGGATGGGGATGAGAGCCGTCCGGTCGCGCCCGTACATGTCCCCCCAAGCCTTGATTTCCTGACGCAACGCGTCTTGCTCCGTTACTAGCATGATTTGCCCTCCCCCCCGGTGAGCAGGCGCTTGACCTTGCCGATCAGAGTGGCCGGGTCTACCGGTTTCTCCTGAAACTCGTCCACAGGAACGACGTCGTTGTCGCGGCCGTACTCGAGCCCGCTCACCTTGCTGATGCTCGTGAGCATGAGGATCGGCTTCGCGAACCCGTTCCGGCGCAGTTCCTGGGCCATGGCCATGCCATCGTCCGGCTGTTCCATCATCACATCCAGGATGACCAGATCGGGCGGCTCCTGGCTGATGGCCTCCATGCCTGACGCGCGGCTGTTCGCACTTGTCACCTGGAACCCCTCTCTTTCCAGGAACAGCGTGCAGGCTTCAGTGATGTCCGGGTCATCGTCGACTACGAGAATCCTGGCCATACATCCAACCTCTCTCGTGTTACGGCGGAAACTCCGCCCGGCTGTTCGGCGCGCGGGCTCCCCCGCCCGTGCCCCACGCTTATAATCGTGATTTTTTTCACGATTAAAGACGAGACTCTTATACCGACTTCAATTTCAAAATGCAAATTTCTCGCCGCGATGTGGTAACGCCGAGTTCTTCAACCTGTCTTGATGGGTGCATAATCAATGCCAACACATTGTTGCGGAAGGGTTTATCCACTCATCAACCACAACCCATTACTCTGCCCTCGTTTAGCTGCCCGCCCAAGCCCCTCACCGCCCCGATTCGGGCGCTGGAAGAACCCATTTCGCACATTGGTGCTCAGGACAGATGTGCTCCAAACAGCCCCGCGCCACGCCGGAATCCGCGCCTCCTGCCTCCCCCTAACTCTTCTGAATTCGGTGAATTGCGGCAATTCCCAAGCCGATTTGCTTAACGCCATGCGGGATGCTAGCGTTGTGCCAGGAGACACGTCCATTCCCTGCGTAGCCGGGGAATGACGCCACAGGTTCACGAGGGGAGGAGACGCAGCATGCCGCAATTGGACAAGTACTTGAAGGCGATGGTGGAGCACGGGGCCTCGGACTTGCACTTCTGCACCGGGTGCAAGCCTAGCCTGCGAAAGGATGGTTCTATTGCGGCCCTGCGCTCGGAAGAGCCGCTGGACGCGCAGACCGTGAAGAGCGTGCTATACGAACTCATGCCCACCGAGAACGAGCGCCAATTCAACGAAGTTCACGACACCGACTTCGCCTACGAGCTGGAGGGTTACGGGCGTTTCCGCTGCAATGTTTTCATGGACCACAAAGGGATGGGCGGGGTGTTCCGTCTGATTCCCACGGAAATCCTGACCGTCGAACAGTTGGGTCTCCCTGAGTCAGTCAAGAAGTTCTGCACGCTGGGCAAGGGCCTCGTCCTCGTGACCGGTCCGACAGGAAGCGGCAAGTCGACCACACTGGCCGCCATGATCGATCTCATTAATGCGACGCGCAGCGATCACATCATCACCATCGAAGACCCCATCGAGTTCGTGCACAAGAACAAACGCTGTCTCATCAATCAACGCGAGGTCTTCTCCCACACCAAGAGTTTCAAGGCCGCCTTGCGCGCTGCGTTGCGCGAGGACCCGGATATCGTGCTGGTCGGCGAAATGCGCGACCTCGAGACCACGCACATCGCGATTGAAACCGCCGAAACCGGCCACTTGGTATTCGGAACCCTGCACACCACCACCGCCATCTCCACGGTGGACCGTCTCATCGACCAGTTCCCATCTGAGCAGCAACAGCAAATCCGCACCATGCTCGCGGGCACGCTCAAGGGCATCGTCGCCCAAAACCTCCTGAAGAAGAAGGGCGGGGGCCGGGTGGCAGCCCTCGAAGTCCTGATCGTGAATCCGGCGGTCTCGGCCCTGATCCGCGAGGCGAAGAACAACCAGATCATGAGCATCATGCAGACCGCCAAAAAGGAGGGCATGACGCTGCTCAACGATGAGCTGGCCCGCTTCGTCAAGCAGGACATCGTGGAAGCCGAAGAGGCATGGAAGAAAGCCGTGGACAAGGATGGCTTCATGAAGGCCCTCGAGTCCGCGGGAGTCACTTACAAACCGCCTGCGGAATAGGCTCGGCCGGTTGGCATTGTCCGAGCCGCCACGGGTAATCTATGGGAAAAACTGCAAGGCATCACCCGGGCGGCGCCTGTATCTCACGGGTCGCGCCCGACCGGGTTCAACACGCGTAAACGAGGAGAGTGCACTATGGATCGTAGAGGGTTTCTGGCTTCCGGTATCGCTGCGGCGGGCGCGACGGCACTGGCCGCGGCGGCCGTGCGGCCCGCGGCGGCCCAAGCCGCCGGCTCGGGGTTCAAGCTCAAGTACGCGCCCCACTTCGGCATGTTCAAGAACCACGCGGGCGAGAATCCCATCGACCAGCTCAAATTCATGGCAGAGCAAGGATTCACTGCGCTGGAAGACAACGGCATGAAGGGCCGGCCCGTCGAGGAGCAGGAGAAGATCGCGCAGGAGATGACGCGCCTCGGCATGACGATGGGCGTCTTCGTGGCCACGGGCGACTTCGACAATGTGACGTTTGCGTCCAGCAAGCCGGAGGTACGCGAAAAGCTGCTCCAGGACATGCGCGATTCCGTCGAAGTGGCCAAGCGCGTCAACGCCCAGTGGTGCACCGTGGTGCCGGGCTGTTACGACAAAGGCCTCGAATGGGATTACCAGACTGCCAACGTCATCGAGAATCTCAAGGCCTGTTCGGAAATTTGCGAAGCCGCGAACCTGATCATGGTCCTGGAACCGCTGAACGCGTGGAAGGACCACCCCGGCCTCTTCCTGACGAAGGTGCCACAGGGATACATGATCTGCAAGTCCGTGGGCAGCCCTTCCTGCAAAATCCTCTTCGACATGTACCACCAGCAGATCACCGAAGGGAACATCATTCCCAACATCGAGCGCGCCTGGACCGAGGTGGCGTACTTCCAGATCGGCGACAATCCCGGACGCAAGGAACCGACCACCGGCGAAATCAACTACAAGAATATCTTCAAGCACATCCACGGGAAAGGATTCACCGGGATCATGGGCATGGAACACGGCAACTCCCAGCCCGGCAAGGAAGGTGAACTGGCCCTGATCGAAGCTTACCGCTACTGCGACAGCTTCTGACCTGCAAATTGCGATTGAGTGAAAGCGAATAGCCGAGAACAGGCTGTGGCGAAAGGACTCGTCAATGCCTCGAGAGATGGTATACTCACTGGTGTGAAGCAGAAGGTATATATAGAAACAAGCATCATCAGCTACCTGACCAGTCGCCGGAGCAG
>JADLCA010000606.1 GCA_020847495.1 Candidatus Hydrogenedentota bacterium
CAACTTCATGTTTGCCCGCGACTATCACAGTGACGAGGTTTTCGAGATGCTCGGATTCGAGCCTCTCGAACCCTACGACACGTTCTGGCTGTTCCAGGAACGAATGCACCCCGATGACCGGAGACTTTGGGAGGCCGCGAATACGGCGATCCAGAAGCCCGGAAACGACCTTTACGAGGTGAAAGTCCGGGTGCGCCACAAGAATGGGGAGTGGCGCCGCATCTGGGTGCGAGGGCGCTGCCTGGAGCGAACGGACCACGGCGCGCCCGCCCGCATGATCGGCACGTATACGGACATAACCGTGCAGTCCCGGCACGAAGATTGGCTTGCAGGCGCTCTCTCTGCCCTGAGGTTGTCTTTTCTGGCTGTCCCCATCCCTATTGCCGTGGTGAGCACGGATTGGAGGATCGCGATCTCCAACAACCTGTGGAGAGATTCGGCTTCGAGGTTCGGACTCGGAGGTTTCCCGAACACAGATGGGGGAGAACCGAATATGGCGCAGGCGGCAGATTCCGAATCTGACTGCTACCGTCTGACCGCGGCGGTGCAATCCTTGTTCGAAGGGCAGTCCGGGAACTTCGAACTGTTGCTGCGCGGCAATGGGCCCGGTGGACAAGCGTTGGCCGAAGTCGTCGCTGGAGCAATTAAGAACGATGCGAGGATCGTCGGAGCGGTACTGATTTGCCGCGAGTTAACCGGGACGAGCGCGCAGAAGCAGGAGACGGGGCCAAGTATGTAGACCTTGGTGACCGCAGATGAGATGGCGGAAATGGCAGAGGCCGTGCTGAGTGACAGCGATCGCGCAGAGGCCGTCTGGAATGTGAAAGCGGACGCATTTTTCGGGAGGGGGGAGCGTGAAGGGCACGGACAGGAGCCGGTTTTGACCGGTCGGCTGGACGAAGAATTGTTCTGGAGGGCGTGCGAACGGGCCGCGGCTGGCGAGCGCATTGAGAGGTTTCGTGTGGAATGCGTAAAGCCAGATGGTGCCCGAGTAGAGGCCGCATTGTGGATCACCCCTCCCGCGGAAAGCGCCCCTGTGAACCAGGGGCCATTCGTACAGGTTCCGGACGTCCGCGGCGAAATCCAAGATGAATCGCGATCACCGGTCTCCAACAAGGAGCTTGAGTTCATCCTGGGGCACGTGCCGCTTGCGATTCTCTTCATTGAGCCACGATCCCAGACCATAATCGACAGCTCTTCCTCCGTAACGGCCCTGTTTGGTTATCTCCCGGGCCAGCTTGCCGGGCAATCGGTCAAGATCCTCTTTCGGGGGACACGGGACTATGCGGCGGGCAAGGCGGCGGTGCGGGCCGCCCTGGAGGCTCAGGTGGTCACCCGGGGTACTCATCATATGCGCGACAAGAGCGGGCGGGGGTTCAACGGAAAAGTCACCGTGGTGCCGGGGACGGAATTCGGCGAGGCTGCCGGAAGGGTCATGCTCATTGTTCAAGAAATACCGGGACAGTAATCACACCGGGGAATGATCTCTGGTGTTCCACTGCTCAGCGTTGGGTCTCCTCATGAGATTCAGTGTCCGGCTCGTGTACGCTGTGCCCGCCATATTCGTTGGATGCGACAACTCGTAAGGGGATTTCCTGTGCAGATTCGCAAAGCTGTTATCACTGCTGCGGCGCGGGGCGTGCGTTTGTATCCCGCCGCGGACACCGTTCAAAAGGCGATGCTTCCAATCGTGGATCGGGATGGCCTGTCCAAGCCGGTCATTCAGATCATCGCCGAAGAGGCCCTGGAGAGCGGAATAGAGGAAATATGCATCATCTGCGCCCCGGGAGATGAAGACGCGTATCGGCGCCAGTTCAAGTCCCTGCATGAGAATCTCCTGGCATCGTACCGCGGGGCCGATTGGGCACAGGAACAAGCCGAGCGCCTCTCCAATGTGGTGGGCCGTCTGCGGTTTGCCCCGCAGCACAATCCCCACGGGTATGGGCACGCGGTTTACTGCGCTCGTGAGTTCGTGGGGGAACAGCCCTTCTTGCTGCTCTTGGGCGACCATTTGTATGTGTCTCACCTTGAAGGCAAGCGCTGCGCGCAACAGCTCGTGGATCTCGCTGCGAAGGAATCATGCGCGGTCGCCGCGGTCCAGTCGACGCGCGAACACTTGGTCGGGCGCTATGGCACCCTTTCCGGGAAACGCCTCCCGAATCATCCCGGGGCTTACCAGATCGAGCGTATCATCGAGAAACCGTCTGTGAGCCAGGCCGAGTTGGAGTTGCACACGCCCGGGCTTCGCGCGGGACACTACCTTTGCTTCTTCGGCATGTACGTGCTGACGCCTTCCGTGTTTGCCATCTTGGGTGAGGCGGTAGCCGCCACACAGGACCACGCCGACGTGCAACTGACGGCAGCACTGCAGGAACTGGCCCATCGCGAACGCTACCTCGCCCTTGAGGTCGAGGGGTCACGCTATGACATCGGCACCAAGTTTGGCCTGCTCCAGACGCAGATCGCCCTCGGCGTGGCAGGCAAGGATCGCGATGTCGTGCTGTCGATGATCGTGGAATTGCTGGCCCATTCAAAGTAGGGTCCGCTCCGCGCCAAACGAAATGGAGAGCCGCTCTTGAATCGCTTCATCGAGACTATCACGAGCATGGACCCGGCCGTTCGGGATCGCTCGTTTGCGCAGTTGTGCCGTGGCCTGGACCTCGCGGGCCTGCTCGCCGCCAGTTCGGAATTGGAGACGTTTCGGCGGGGCGCGGACAACCTGTATGAGCGCGTGCGCGCCACGCTGTTCCTGTATGCACTCCACCGGTTCCACTTGATGGAATCCCCGGGAGTCACGGAAGCCGGGAAGGTCCCCTACGAAGGGTTTCTCGATCTGCTGGAGCGGCGCTTCGAACAGGCCATCCGTCGCTTCCTCGGAGTTGTGAAGGAGTCCGGTCCAAATGGTGCGCTGTTGAGCGCACTGGCCGAGTGCTACCACCACCTAGCGTTTCAAACGCTGGCGGATCAGGTGCGGCGCAGCGTGCGCGCCAGCAGGGGCAATCAGTGGATGTTCCGCGTGGGCCATCCCGAAGATCATCCGATCCGCATCCGTCCGGAACTCCTGCTACGTCCAGCAGGTTCCCTGCTGTATCCGGTACTTGTCGAGAAGACGCCGGTCCGCCTGGATCTCAGCCACAGCGGCTGGTCCGACATTTTCTTCCTGGGTATGGACTATCCCGAAGGCGCGCGGGTCATGAACCTGTCGGTCGACCTCGGAGTGTACGGACGCGACCCAGTCGTGCGGCCGCCGGTGGAGTCCTATATTCGCGTGATTCCGGAGCCTGTGCTGCGCCTGACCAGCACCGATCTCGGCGCGACAAAAGACATCACCGGGCTTACGGACCTGTTTAACTTCGGCAATGATTATCTGAGCCTGCTCAAAGCTGGGGCTATCGCGTCGGGCCTGATCCCGCCGTCGTTTGAGGGGACCAATCACTCCGTGAGCGCCATCCTCGCGCGGATTGTCGCGCCGGGTATGGGGCTCGAACTCGTGACCAAGGTGAACGACATTCCCAAGGGTTCGCGCCTGGCCGTGTCCACGAACCTGCTCGCGGGCATGATCTCCGCGCTCATGCGCGCAACTGGGCAAACGCAGTCGCTCGAAGGAGCCTTGAACGAGGAGGAGCGCCGGCTGGCGGCATCGCGCGCTATTCTCGGGGAATGGTTGGGCGGGTCCGGCGGCGGCTGGCAGGATTCCGGCGGCATCTGGCCCGGCATAAAGGTGATTGAAGGTGCGGTCGCGCGCGAGGAGGACCCGGAGTACGGCGTGAGCAAGGGCTGTCTCCTGCCGCGGCATCGCATTCTCGGCGGTGGGGAATTGCATCCCGGGATCGCAGGGCGGCTGGCCGGTTCGCTGGTGCTCGTCCATGGCGGAATGGCCCAAAACGTGGGCCCTATCCTGGAGATGGTTACTGAGAAGTACTTGTTGCGCGCGTCCGCGGAGTGGGAGGCGCGCACCCGCATGCGGTCGATCTTCGAGAACATTTTGAATGCGCTTCGCAACGGCGACGTGAGAGAAATCGGCAATAACACCGGCCGCAACTGGAATGATCCCCTCAAGACCATCATTCCCTGGGTGACCAATCACTTCACCGAAACCCTCATCGAACGGTCCCGTGCGGCGCTTGGCGATCATTTCTATGGATTCCAGATGCTGGGCGGCATGTCCGGAGGGGGCATGGCCCTGTACGTTGCGCCGGAGCGCCAGCCGCGCTTTCGCGACGAAGTCCTCGAGATCATGTTGAAGACCAAGCGCGAACTCGAAGATGCGCT
The DNA here is from genome assembly GCA_020847495.1 of Candidatus Hydrogenedentota bacterium. Taxonomy (GTDB): domain Bacteria; phylum Hydrogenedentota; class Hydrogenedentia; order Hydrogenedentales; family SLHB01; genus JAHDWY01. The sequence goes on from JADLCA010000606.1 coordinate 4,273, forward strand.
GCCTTTCGCAATGGACCCGGTCGTCTATGATTTCCGAATCAACGAGAAGGGCACCACGGCAGGCTTGTTCACCGGTGATGACGCGCTGATGCCATCGCGCTACTACGCTTTGCAGGTCCCCGAACTCGTGCGCATGAAGGCGGAGACCATTCCGTATTTGCGCCGGGCAGAGTTGGACCACTTCACGGCAAGTTCACGTGACCCGAACGAGACCTTCGGGATGTTGCGCACGATGGTGAGCAATTTGTTCCGTGTGGCCGATTCCGCCTCGCAATCGGAGCGCCTGGAGTGGGACAAGGAAGCGGAGGCCGTGAAGCACGCCAACGGCTTCGATCCAATCCAGCATGAACAGATTCGCAACGATCTCCGCGCGGGCCGCATCGGGCTGGCCCACAACAGACTCTCCGTTGAGACAACAATCGAGGATGTCCACGATGATGATGTAACGCGTCTTCGCGACTGTACGAAGCTTCGCGCGCGTGGGGAAGAAGCGCTGCAGGAAGGCCGCGTCGCGGTCCTTTCGCTGGCGGGAGGCGTGGGCAGCCGGTGGACCACCGGCGCGGGCGTCATCAAGGCCATAAATCCCTTCGTCGTCATGAAAGAGCGGCACAGGAGCTTTCTGGAGATCCATCTGGCGAAATCGCGCCGCACGGCGCAGAATTACGGCAGCGCCCCGCCGCATCTCATCTCCACGAGTTTTCTGACGCACGTTCCCATCGAGCGCCACCTCGCCATGAACTCTGGTTACGGGTACGAGGGTCTTGTGGTGTTGTCACCGGGCCGCTCGATCAGCCAGCGTCTGGTGCCAATGGTGCGCGACCTGGTCTTTCTGTGGGAGGAAATGCCTCAGGAAACCCTCGACGAGCAAAAGCAGAAGGTGCGCGACGCCGTGCGCGGCGCATTGATGGACTGGGCCCGCGGCGTGGGTGAGGGGACCGATTACGTGGACAACGTGCCCGTTCAGCGGTTCAACCCGCCTGGCCACTGGTATGAGGTTGCCAACCTCCTGCGCAATGGCACATTGGCGCGCCTGCTGAGTGAGCGGCCGCAGGTGGACACGCTGATGCTGCACAATATCGATACGCTCGGCGCGGACCTGGACCCGGCCGCGTTGGGATTCCATTTGGAATCAAGAAACGTACTGACCTTTGAAGTCGTGCCTCGGCGCATCTCCGATCGCGGCGGGGGCCTCGCCCGCGTGAACGGAAAGGTGCGTCTTCTGGAAGGCCTCGCACAGCCGCGCGAAGAGGACGAGGTGCGGCTACGCTACTACAATTCAATGACGACGTGGATACGGATCGACGCGTTGCTCGCGGTGTTTGGTCTTACGCGGGCCGACCTTGCGGGACCGGAAGACCGGATCGCCGAGAGTGTTCGCAAGATGGCGCAACGGGTGCCGACGTATGTGACGATCAAGAGTGCCAAGCGGCGTTGGGGCCACGGTCAGGAAGACGTTTACCCTGTGGCACAGTTTGAGAAACTTTGGAGCGACATGACGGCCCTGCCCGATGTCGCGTGCGGGTTCCTCGCGGTTCCGCGCTCGCGCGGGCAGCAACTCAAGGACCCGAGCGAGCTGGACCCCTGGGCCAACGACGGCAGCAAAGAACACATCGAGAGTCTCTGCGTGTTCGACTGAAACCGTCGTTTGGCCGCCTCATCGCTTGTGTCGGCAGCCGATTCCTACCGGCGGACAAATGTGCCGGAACCTTCGTAGTTCTCGGGCGTGTCCCACCTTGGGCGCCACCACACATGGGTGTGGGCATCCGTGGGAAATCCGTCGCTGTCATACGCCGCCAGGTTCAAACGGAATCCGCTCCACTCGCCGCCTTGGGCCTTCTGAAGATACTGAACGGGTATGGCGATCTCGGTGGCGTGGCCTTCCGGGGTAGTCACGCAGACTGCGCGCACACCCTCCGGCAGGGGATAGGGGTTCGCGATGATGGTGGCGTCGGGCGTTTCTCCGGGACCCATGGCAATTGTCAGGATCGACTGGGCATTTGAAGCCTCCGCCGTGCGTGCCTCTGCCGGCCGTAGATCGAAGTGCAGCATGATGCCATCCTGCTTGTCGACTCTGCGGTTGGCCACTGCCACGCGCGTTTCATCGATCGTGCGCATGGCCACATAGACGAAGTCGTCGTCATACGCCACGCCAAAACGATAGGAGCAGTCGGCGGGACCATGCCAGGTTTGCCATGCCTCAAGCACCTGGCCGGGTTCGCGCACATCGTGAGGCAGGTCCGGCCACTCGTCGAGCTTGCCGTCTAAGGTTACGGGGTTGGTGGTTCGCGCCACGTCGAAGGGTGCATCCACGATAATGCGGTGGACGCCTTCTACCTTCACGGGCCGGGCGTCCGGTGGTGCGTAAACAGCCGTCCACGTTACCGGCACGGGGGCCGTCTGCGTGGGGTATTGTCCCGCCCGCTCGAGATTCACCACGACGGTCTCGGTAGAATGTGGCGGGATTTCCTCCTGTACGTTCATCGGGCTTGCGTTCCATTCCGGACCGGCTTGCACGGCTGCAGTGATCTGCATTGGCAACTCCGCGGGATTGCTCAACTGCACGCGCGCCGTCGCTGTGCCCGGATCGATGGTGGACACCTCCGAGCGCACGGCAGCCCCTTCCCGCAGTGGTGCGGTAAGTTTGGAGAGTTCTTCAGTGACGATATCATCGCCATGGATGCCGTCCACCATGAGATTCGCCATGACAGGGCCCTCGTCTGTCATGGTCACCCACGCGAGATGGTCGAATTCGCCCCAGTGCAGGCCGCGCATGTCGCTTCCGCCGCCCGTCGTGGACATGACGATGTAGGTGCGGCCATTGCGTACCGACTTCATGTACACATGCTCATGCCCCGCGAAGACCGAGTATGGCCGGTCTCCCAGCAGGGCTTCGATGCGGTCCCAGCGGGTGGTTGCGGGATCGTACGTCCAGACCGGCTGATGGAGAAAGACCAATGTCCAGGTCACCTGCTGGTTCTCAGCCAGCACTCGTTGGGCATAGGCAATCTGGGCATCGCTGAAATGCCCTTGCTCGGCGTCTTGCGTGTTGAGGCACAGAAAGAGCACGTTCTTGTACTCGAAGTTGTAGTAGGTGGGTCCGAATCGCTGTTTCCACTCTTCCGCCATTGCTGGGTTTGAAATGTCGTGGTTACCCGCCACATGGAAGAAGGGCATGTCAAGCGGGTTCACCATCGCGAGCAATTCCTCGCGTTGCCGCTTCACCTCGACCAAATCCTCATTGCGTCCCTGGATCAGATCGCCAATGCTCATCACGAAGTCTGGCTGCAAGAGGTCGAGCTTGCGTATAGCGTCCGCAAACACCCCGGTGCGCTCCGCGCCGGTCCGGTCCGCGATGATGGCAAAGCGGAAAGTGCTTGCTGCGTCCCGTAGGTTGAGGTGATTCCAAGGGTACGGACCGTTCCCTGCGTCCATCTTAAGAGTGGGATCCGCAAGGGCACAGAATGCACCCAAGGAGAGGACCCCCAATAGTGTTTTGAGCGCGCGCATCTACATCAGCCCCTGTTGTTTGAATCTGCGAAGCGCCGGGGAGGAACGTGTTCCTCTCTAACGACCGGTGAGTCGGTGTGTTCTGCGGAACGCGCCGCGGACTACTGCTCCCGCAAAGCGAGGTACTTGTTGACCGCGCTGAGATAGGCCTTCACGGCGGCTTCGATGATGTCCGTGCTTGCGCCCGTGCCGTAGTACGATTTTCCGTCGAGCAGCACGGTGACGTGCGCCTCGCCGAGGGCGTCCTTGCCGGGGGACGCGGCGCGGATATTGAATTCCTGGAGACGCCCGCTGACTCCCGCGACGCGCTCGATTGCCTGGCATGCGGCATCCACAGGCCCGTCGCCGATGGCCGTGTCGAGAAACTCCTCTTTTCCGCGTTTCAACTTCACCAGCGCCATCGCCGGGTCGCTGCCGGATGTGCGAAGCTGCTCGAGGGAGTACGTCTCGAAACTCTCATTGCGCATGGACGCGACGAGCACGCGCAAGTCGTCTTCGAAAATCTCCTTCTTCTTGTCCGCCAGAGCAATGAACTTCTCGTAGAGCTGGCCGATCTCGGCTTCGGACAATTCCAGCCCAAGATCCTTGCAGCGGCGGGTCAATCCGTGCTTGCCGGAGTGCTTGCCCAGCACGAGTTCATTGCTGCTGCGCCCGACGGATTCCGGCGTCATGATCTCGTAGGTGATACGGCTGGCGATGACGCCATGCTGGTGGATGCCCGCCTCGTGCGCAAACGCGTTCCGGCCCACGATGGGCTTGTTGTAGGACACGGTCAAACCGGTAAGGCTTCCCAGGAGGCGGCTCGTGTTGGTAATCTCCTCTGTCACGATGCCGGTCTCGTAGGGATACACGTTGTGGCGGGTCTTCATCGCCATGACGACTTCTTCGATGGCGGTATTGCCGGCCCGTTCGCCAATGCCATTGACGCAGCACTCGATCTGGCGCGCGCCGCCGCGCAGGGCCGCCAAGGCGTTCGCCACGGCCAGCCCCAAATCGTTGTGATTGTGGCAGGAAAACACCGCTTTGTCCGCGCCCGGTGCGTTCGCGATTACAAAGCGAAACATCTCTTCGATCTCGACGGGGGTGGTATACCCGACCGTGTCAGGCA
>JADLCA010000607.1 GCA_020847495.1 Candidatus Hydrogenedentota bacterium
AGGGCGCCTATGCCACACGCGCTTGCTTAGCCAATCGGCCCTCTTCCTCTCTTCCTGGCATGGGTCTGCCCAAAATGTTTCGAGAAACTCAAACAAACGAGGACGAGGCGTTAAACGTGTGGCACAGGCGCCCTCGCCTGTGTCTTCGTCTGGCTCTATACGTCCAGTCGCTCCTTGCGGATCTTGTCAGCCTGCTCTTCGCGGTAGGCCTTGAGCCGGGCTGCCAATCCAGCGTCTTCCAATGCCAGGATTGCGGCCGCGAAGAGCGCCGCGTTGCCCGCGCCGGCGTCGCCAATTGCGAGTGTGGCCACGGGAATCCCCTTGGGCATCTGCACCATGGAGAGCAGGGAGTCCAAGCCCTGCAGGGCGCGAGACATCATGGGGACGCCCAGCACCGGCAGCGTCGTCTTGGCGGCTACCACCCCGGCTAGATGCGCCGCCCCGCCCGCCGCCGCGATGAACACCTTGACGCCCTTTGCTTCCGCCTCCTTGATGTACGCGAACAGGTCGTCGGGCGTGCGGTGCGCCGACAGCACGCGGCATTCATGCGGAATAGCGAGTTGCTTGAGCATCTCGCTTGTTCCCTTCATGCACTCCCAGTCGCTCTTGCTTCCCATGATGACAGCGACCTTTGCTGCCGTACCGTGCGTTGCCATGAAGACTTCTCCTCCGCAAAGTTGCCAATTACTTTCACGCTTGGGCTGTGCCAGGGCGCACACCCGGGATTTCGCGCTCTCAGCGGCAGGTAACATTTCCCGGTCTGGTATTAGTCCGCCGATGAGCGACTCTGGGCCGCATAGTACCGTGGCGTCAAGAAATACGCAAAGCGCCGGTACTGCCGAAGACGATGAGAGCCTCCACTGGACAGTCCATGCAGTTTGTCACGAGAATCCCTGCTCAAAACGCTTGAACCTAAAAACGGCAGTTGAATGGGACTGACCCCGTCTTTCGCGTAGGCTTTGCGGAGCGAAACACGGGGTCTGTCCCTTCACCCAGTGGGTGAGCGTAGTGTCTCTAGTAAGACATTCGCGCCGATAACGTTAATGACCTTGTGGCGGTTCAACTGCTGTTTTTAGGTTGAACCTAAAAACTGCAGATGAGTGGGACTGACCTCGTCTTTCGCGTGGGCCTTGTGCGCCGAGACTCATCCTCTCGGCGGCGAAACACGGGGTCAGTTCCCTCACCCCGCGTATCAGACTCCGGATCGGCAGCGCCAAGAGCGGTGTCGATATCCCCGATCCGGCAAACCTACCTCGGATTGGCATCTTAATGCTTTCCTGGCACCGAATAGTCCGTAAGGTTGGTTTTTGGAGACAGGTATGCGCAAGACAATTATGTCCTGAAGTTGTATCGGGAAAGGTGCATCATTTTGTGCAAAAAATATTAAAATACTTAATATATGTCAATTAATGGCCAGATTTGCGTGGCACTTAAGACGGAATAAGTGGGCATAGAATATGCGTCCTCTCTGCCGTAAAGCGTAGGGTTTTCGTCTTTCGAGGGCCGGGGGCAGACCTGCAAATGTCTGTGGCCCTTTCGGCAGGACGGTTCCCGCGCACGGGGGAACACCTGATCGCGCTCAATGGGCGGGACAGCAGCATATCCCGTGCGCGACGCTTGGGGGGCTTCCGTAATGGATCTCAATAGACGTCGCTTTCTTCAATTCCTCGGCGCGGGTGCCGTGGGCGGTATCTCAACGGCGGTCACGCCTGCCGAGGCCTCCTCGGTTGAGAACATCTCAGATGGCTACGGCGTGCTTGTCGACACGACGGAGTGCATTGGCTGCCGCAAGTGCGAGTTTGCCTGCAACCGGGAACATCACCTCACAGATCTCCCTCTGGAGCGATATGAGGACACTTCGGTCTTCGAGACGGAGCGGTGGCTGCAGGCCAATGCCTACACGGTGGTCAATCGCCACCCGAATCCCGAGAACGCGGCGAAGCCCACGTTTGTGAAGTCACAGTGCCTGCACTGCCTGGACCCGGCCTGTGCATCGGCCTGCCTGGTGGGGGCGCTCCAGCGGCAAGAGAACGGCGCGGTGACCTACGACGCGTGGAAGTGCATGGGGTGCCGCTATTGCATGGTGGCCTGTCCTTTCCAGGTGCCTGCCTATGAGTATGGCAACGCGCTGACGCCGCAAGTGCGCAAGTGTACGTTCTGCGCGAGCCGCACGGCGCAGGAAGGGGGCTTGCCCGCCTGCGTGGAGATGTGCCCGCAGAACTGTCTCACGTACGGCAAGCGATCCGAACTGTTGGCCCTCGCTCACGAGAAGATCGCAGGCAATCCCGAGTTATACCAAGACCACGTGTATGGGGAATCCGAAGCCGGGGGCACGTCGTGGCTGTACCTCGCGGCGCGTCCCTTCACGGAATTGAAGTTTCAGGATATCGGACCGGAACCGATTCCCCATCTTACCGAAACCATCCAGCACAGCATCTTCAAGTTCGGCGCGTTGCCGCTGATGCTGTACGGCATGTTGGGCGCGGTGATGCGCATCGCCAAGGGCGGACACGGCCGCCACGCCGAAACGACCGCGGAAGAGGAAGTGAGCTGATGGCGGCCGAGATCTCGTACGCGCCTGTTCAACGGCGGTTTTTCACACCCGGCGTATACGTCCTGCTGGCGCTGGTGCTCACGGCGATGGCCTTGGCGGTGTACCGGTTCATCTTTGGTCTGGAGAGCGTGACCAATCTCACGAACCAATACCCCTGGGGACTTTGGATTGGAGTTGACGTAGCCACGGGCGTGGCCCTTGCCGCGGGTGGTTTCACTACCAGCGCCCTGGCGCATATCTTTCACCGCAAGCGCTTCGAGGCCGTGGTGCGCCCCGCGCTGTTGACGGCCATGCTCGGATACACCTTCGTGGGCCTGGGGCTGATGCTCGATCTGGGCCGTTATTACAACATCTGGCACCCGGCCTGGCCGACGATGTGGCAAGGCAACTCGGTGCTGTTCGAAGTGGGCATGTGCGTGATGGCGTATCTCACCGTGCTCTACAGCGAATTCGCGCCCATCGCATGCGAACGCTTCATCGGGCGCGTGAACTTGCCCGGAAGACTCGCGTCCTGGAATGGAATCGTGGACCGCGTGCTCCGTTCGGTCAATGGCACGCTGGGCCGCGTCATGGTCCTGCTGATCATTGCGGGCGTTGTGCTCTCCTGCATGCACCAGTCCTCTCTCGGGGCCCTGATGCTCATTGCTCCGTACAAAATGCACGCCCTGTGGTACACCCCGATCCTGCCGCTCCTCTTCCTGATGTCGGCCATTGCCGTGGGATATCCCATGGTCGTGTTCGAGTCGATGCTTGCGTCCCGCTCGTTCGGGCGCAAACCCGAAATGGACGTGTTGACCCCGTTGAGCGCGTTCATTCCCATCTTCCTTGGCATCTACATGGTGACCAAGATCGCCGACCTGCTCATGCGCGACGCGTACCCGCTCCTGTTCGAGGGGTCGTTCCAATCGTTCATGTTTCTGCTCGAGATGGGTGGAGGCGTTATCCTGCCGTTTGCGATGCTGCTGTCGTCCCGCATGCGCCGGTCGTCCCGGATGCTGTTCAGCGCGAGCATGCTGGTCGTGCTCGGCGTTCTCATCAACCGGGTCAACGTGTTCATTGTGGCATATCGTCCGCCGCACACGCAGAGTGCGTATATCCCCTCCGTGGCCGAGGTCCTCATCACGGCCGGACTCATCGCGACGCTCATGCTCGTGTATCGAGTCATGGTGACCCTGTTCCCCATTCTGCCGAAGGAGCATCCGGCCCACTTGCCGGGTGATAACTGATCGCCCATGAAATACCTGATAGTCATTGCCTGCGTTATCACTGCGTCCGCGTTTCCGAGCGCTGCGCAGGAGCACCCGGCGGCCGGCGCCGAAGTGCCCGCGTGCATTACATGCCACGTGTCGGAGAATCCCACCGAGCAGGATGCCGCGCTGAAGGCCTGTCCGCGCCCGAATGCCGAAGCGGCGCCGGCGCACGAGTCGTCCGAATCGCCGGACTTCTTCATCCTCGACAAGCTGTCGGACATCTATGTGCCGGTGGTGTTTCCTCACAAACTTCATGCCTCCATGACCGAAATGGGGATTGGCTGCGAACAGTGTCATCACAACAATCCTCCGGGACCGATCCTGGGCTGCAGCGCCTGCCATGAAACCAAACCGGAGCAGGCGAATCTGAAGCAGCCCGCCTTGAAAGGCGCGTACCATCGCCAGTGCCTGGGGTGCCATCGGGAATGGGACCACGAGACCGACTGCGTCGTGTGTCATGCCAAACGGGAACCCGGCCACCCGGTTGCGCTGCCCGCCGACTCCACGGACATCATGGGCATGCTGCACCCCAACATCGAAGAGCCGGACATCAAGGTGTACAAGGCCGAGGACATGGAGGGCACCCCCTTCGTGTCCTTTCATCATCGCGAACACGTTCAGCTCTTCGGCCTGAAATGCACTGCCTGCCATCAACGGGAGAATTGCAGCAGTTGCCACAACAGCGAACAGCAGGCCTTGCCTCGCGAGCGTGAAGATCCACATCAAGACTGTGTCCGCTGTCATACGGAGCAGGTCAACAACGATTGCACATTCTGTCACGCCGAAACGGAACGGCCCGGGTTCAACCACGAGCAGCGTACCGGATTCGTGCTGTCCACCTTCCACGAGGGAGTGACCTGCACGCAGTGCCATCCGCAGAAGGGCGCGTTTACCGGCCAGAAGCCGGAGTGCAACGCGTGTCACGCCGCGGACTGGGTCCCCACGAAGCCCATTGACCACGCGGTAACCGGAGTAGCCCTAGACGAGACACACGCTCAGCTCGGGTGCGTCGACTGCCACACTGGCGGAATCGGGACACCGGCCGTCTGCGAAGCGTGCCACGATGAGAAGCCCGACATCTCGAAGTGGAGCACCAACGCGGCGCCTGTCCGCGTGCCGGCTCCGGAAACCTCCGCACCGGTCGAAGAGCACAAAGGAACCGGGGCCAAGCGATACGATTAGGTTCCCGACAGGAACCGGTGTCCTTTCCGGTGCTTTCCCGGGCGGCGTCGAGTGGAGCGTCCGTCCTTCTGCTTCCACGTGAATCTCCATTTCTCCCAGCATCAAAGGCGCCGCTCCCTTGACGTTCTTGTTTCGGGCATCCCCATCAACAATTCGGCCTGTGGCGACTGCGATTTCATCGCCTTGTGTCGACTTATGAGCGAACTCGATAATGGAAGGCACATCGGGAGGTTCGCCATGAGTATGCCGGATGCGGTGTTACTGGAGCGTTGGCAGCGCCGCCGGGACGCGGATGCCTTCACGGAACTGGTTCAACGTCACGCGGGCATGGTGGTCGCGTGCTGCAAACGCATCCTCCGCGAGCAAACCCTTGCAGAGGACGTGGCGCAAGAGTGCTTCATCGCGCTCATGCAAAGCAGGGAATCGGTCCGCGTCTCCCTGGGTGCCTGGCTGCACACGATCGCCGTGCGGCGCAGCATCGACCGCATCAAAGGTGATGCACGCCGCCGCAAGCGCGAGGCGGCGTTCGCGGAGAATCGCGGCGACACCGTAGAGGACGATGCCCCTATCGACGACCTCCTCGCGAGTGTCGATGAAGCGATTGCGGAACTGCCGGAGGACCTGCGCGGCGTTGTTGTGGGCCGTTTCCTGGAAAGCCAAGCACCCACGGAACTCGCGAAGCGTTTGGGCATCGCGGAATCCACCGTGCGGTACCGCGTCGAGAAAGGCGTGGACCAGATACGCCAGTCGCTGCGCAAGAAGGGCATCACGGTCGGCGTGGCGTCGCTCACTGCAGCGCTGAGCCAGGCCGTGGAGGCGGCGCCCGCGGCGCTGGTGGTGAAGTTGGGTAAGCTCGCAGTCTCCGGATCTCTGGCGGCCCCAGGCGCGACCGCATGGAGCGCCACTGCGATGGGCAAGTTCGCCCTGGGACTCTTGGGAGTCACTGTGTTCGGTGTGGGCGTGTGGGTGATGGAACTGCGGTCATGGAAAGAGCCAGCGATGACTTCCGAAGTCAATGCGAAATCTTCGCCAGCCGCGAATGGCACAGTCCCGTCAACTTCCGAAATCGATCTCCCATCAAATCCACCTGCGAATATGGGTACAAACTACGCCGCCGCATCCGGAGCCGCAGCCGTGTCGCACGCTACCGTCTCAGAGCCATTCTCAATCGAAGGCCGCGTGTACGACGCGGCGACAGGGGAGGGGATTTCTGGCGCGCGGGTGCGGGTCTATCCAGCCGGAGGCGGCCGCGAGGCGGGCCGAAGCGAGCCCACGCAGGAAGACGGGCGTTACACGATAGCGCCCATCGAAGACGGCAGGTACACCGCCAGCGTGGAAGAACTTGACCAGTACCCGGATATACGGCGCAGCGGCGGCGTAAGTGTAAGCCTCAAGGATGGCGCACCCGTGAGCGGGATAGATTTCGCGCTGACGAAAGGGATTCGTGTGGCGGGGATGGTCACGACCCTGGAAGGGCAACCTGCGCCAGAGTCGGAAGTGGCCGGATTGACGCAGTTCACCCCCAATCCCATTCGGGGCGCGGCAGATGCGCATGGCGTGTTCGCCCTGTACATACCGGGTATTGCGGAGAAGCTACGCCTGCAAGCCCAGACTGGCACCATGGAGAGCGCCGTGGTGGAGATCGCCGTGCCGGATGAGACTGGGGTGGAGGGCCTCCGATTGTTGCTCGATCATCCCAAGACAGCCTCTATCAGCGGAGTGGCCGTCGATGGTAGCGGGGCGCCCGTGGAAGGTGCACAACTCCATCTGGTGCGCAAGGACTCCGCCGTGTTTACCCTCGACAACTCCGGCACTACCGATGCCAAGGGCAATTTCAAGATATCGAGTCTGCCCGCCGCGGAATTCGCGGTCATCGTGACGCCGAAAGGCACCAACGGTTTCAGCACGAGCGAGGAGTATCTGCGCGTTGTCCTGGCCGAGGGGGAGCAGCGGGAAGGCCTCGAAATCGTCTACGGCGAAAAGGGCGGACTCGCCATCGCCGGGCGCGTGGTAAATAGCAAGGGCGAGCCTGTATCCGGTGCGCGCGTCCAGTGTTTCGCGGACTCTTTGGAGAACGCATATACGGACCGCGAAGGATTTTTTCAGGTCACCGGTTTGGAGGACAAGTCGTACACGCTGATGGTTGAGCATCAAGACTACTCGCGCACGCATCAGTCCCTCATGGCGGGCACCATGGACGCAGCGATCATCCTGAAAGGCACGGGCCACCTCGCGGGGCGGGTCCTTCGCGCGGACACGGGCGAGCCGCTGCGTCCGTATACGTTGGCTTATCTCATGGGCGCGGCGCAAGCGTTCGACGAAATGCTCTATAGCAGTGGTAAGGAAGTGGAGAGTGCGGATGGCACGTTCTCCATCAGCAATGACGTCCCATGCGGTACCCTCACGGTGGCCGCATGGGCTCCGGGTTTCGCTCCGGTATGGCAGCTCGTGGAAGTGCAGGAGAATCAGTCTGCGAACGTTGAACTGCGTTTGACCGCGGTGGCGCCGTTCGAAGGAAGTGTTGTCACCGAAAACGGCGAACCCGTGGCTGGAGCCAGTATCTACTTCGTCACAGGCGTCTCCACGGACCGTCTGGATCGGGCCACCGCCACGCAGACCGATGCCAATGGTCTTTTCGTCCTGGAAAGTCTGCCAGTCGATGCGGAGTGGGTGTGCGCCTACCGGGTTGGTTACGGTATCGGTATTGCCC
>JADLCA010000608.1 GCA_020847495.1 Candidatus Hydrogenedentota bacterium
CTCACAACAAAAGGTTGCCCCGCGCCCCTTCCAAAAGACTTTGGTGGCGCACTTCGTGCGCGCGGCGGTGGTGCAGGTGCCACTGAGTGTCGCGCATGCTGGCTATGGAGACCGGGGGTTGCCTTCTACTCTTGGCGCTGAAGGCGCTACGCAACTCTAGCCAGGGGCAAGCGAAGCGGCGCCCCTGGCTAGAGTTGCCCCTATTACAGAGCCCTGAAAGGGCGACGCAAGCCGTGGATTGTCTGCCGCACGCCCTCCCAGTCGTTGCGGCACCCCTTCAGGGTGCGGTCGTGGGGAGGCCACGTGTACCTGGGGCGTCGCTTCGCTTTGCCCCAGGCTAGGGTTGCGTCACGCTTTCAGCGTGTGGGACGACATGTTTCGTTTTGCCCTGTTTGAGCTGCCATTCGGCGACTTCGCTGGGCTTCAATGCGTTGTTTCCCAGATTTCCCAATGGTTCACGAATGCGCGGCGTCAGTCCAGCTCCATCCGCGAGTCAGACGTCACTACGGTGCTGACCGAGCAGTTTTCCGGCATGGCCTGGAAGAGAAGTGCCAGCGGCGAGCACAGGAGCCACAGAGGAACACCCATTATGCCATAGATGAGAGCGATCATGACGTAGTCCACGATAGGGTTGCGAATTCTGCGGGAGTGCAGCTTGCTCGGGTATTTCAGCTTTTGGAAGTGGTCCACCTTCCGCCGCATACGCAGTAACTCTGACACAGAAGAAAACGGCGAAAGAGAACGTTGCGACCGCTCGTAGGCTCCGTTAACAAGGCAAAGCTGCCAATAGGCTAAGCCCATCGAAACTCCGCCGAGCAGAATCGTAACGACGAGAAGGGGAATGCCAAAACCTGAAATGACCGCCACGAGGGCAAAAACCACGAGGGAGCAACATGCGATGAACTGCCGCGCGGTCCAGCGTGTCCGCTTTATGATCTCTATGTGCCCATCCGAACGAAGGACGAGAATCAAGCGATAGAACCAATCCCACTCTTCCTTGCTGGCAACCACCTTGTGTTCTTTGTTGTCGTCATAGCACCACCACAGCTCTTTGCTAATGTCGTGGACCGTATCATCATCAGTCCCGTCCGCAATCCTCGTGAGGGAGTCATCAAGCTCGAAGGCCGTTGATTCCTCGCGCAAATAGCGTTCCACGGCGTCAGCCATTTCGTCGCGCGCTTTGCGATCAATCATTCTCGTATCCTAACGATGATCAGTCTACGGCTGACCACCGTGTTGTTCTTCCCTCTCCACGCGAGCCATACTTGGGCAGGTCTGTCGGAAGTGGTGAACACAGATAGTATTTAACCGTACCCCAAGCATATCACGGCGCGATGATATGGGCAAGAGAATCGATACGCTGTGTGCCAACCTCTCGCGGTGAAACTGGTCCGCGAACCTATCGAGAAACCCCGGGATCGGGTCTTCACAGGCCAACCCAGACATCCAAGGGTGTCGCTTCGATTCGCCCCAGGCTAGGGGTGCTTCACGCTTTCAGTGCGTGGGGGAAAGCATGCACACATTGTTCCATACGGCTGTTTGCGAAACTCCGGCTTTGGCGAAAAATGACACTCGCCGCCCTGCATCTTTGTCGAGGAATCCTTGGGGATGTCACGCTGAATTCGTTGAACATGAAGAGAAGAGCACAGCCGGGGGCGGCTATGCCACACGCGCTTGCCCGATGGATTTCATTGTTTCTTCCTCTGTAGCCATTTGGTTAAGCAGGCACTCCGGCGGATTGGCAATGAAGTGAGCCTGAAGGAGGACGTGTGGCATAGCCGCCCTCGGCTGTGCTCTTTTGGGGTCCCACTCAGCATGAGTCGGCGCTGTTTGGCGGCCCGCCTATAACTGCTTCGCGCCGCGCTTCTTCAGTTCCTGCACCGCGTGGCGGACGTCCTGGGCGCGGTCTTTGGGGATGACGAGGTCTTTCGCGCCCACAAGGCTGTTATCCATATGTGTCGAGCCGGAATGAAGTACCCCCTCGAAGGCGCGATTCCGATGTTGCTGATGAGTGAACCTTGCGCCCATCCGTACGTATTCAATGTATGTACAGACGCCAAACAGTCTAACTGCGCGATGCCGCTAGGGAGGCATACCATGGGGATGAAATTGTGGGATCTACGTCTGGGCCCTCAATGGGCTGCATTGGCAATCGCCTGTCTGATTGCAGCTATTCCCCTTCGGGCACAGGCCCAGGAGTCGCTGATGTCCCTCGACGATACAGAATTGGTGGGCATACTTCATCGACAAGATGCGCTCGAGGAGTTGCAACGTCGACTTCAGACATACTCTCCGGAAAGGCGCAAAGCGCTAACAGCGCTGTTAGAGAATCCCCATAGCAGCAAGAAGTTCCCGCTCGACTATTCCGATGACGAACTATACGCCTATCTGCGCAAACCAGCCGATTTCCAAGCCTTCTCGAGGGCTCAGGATGAGTTGGGGCGACGGTTTCTGGCTTCGCCGCCTGAAAGGCAGCGGCAATACGTCGCGCGTGTCAGGCAGGAATTGGTGGCGCTTCCATACCCACAAAACGGAGAAAGCGATCGTGAAGCAATCGCACTCAGACAGGTTCATGATGGCCTAACACGCGCAATGGGGAAGATACTGCCCGAGGCGGACGCCGTTGGCGTGTTCTACGAAGCGTACGTGTCAACTGGCCGTCCCGGCGGGATAAGCCGCTTTCTCCAAATCGTTGAAGCCGCGCGGGTTTGCGGACCGGCTACAGCGCGCACGCTGGAAACACTCTACAGGGATGTGAGCATGCTCGATCAAAGTGCGCGCGAGGAATTAGGTGAATGGCAGGGTGATGAATGGCCGTCGTTGGAATCCATGATCGTTCGCCTGCTTCCCTGTTGCGGACCGGAAGGATTTCGCGTTCTGTGCGGCCTTGACTGGGAGGCGTCACCTGCCGCCATTCTGGCCATGGGGGCTGTCGGTACGCCAGAGGCACGGGACATTCTGAAGAGCCTGTACGAGCAGACATTGTCCGAGCAACACAGCAGGGACCTGGTTGTTCTGCGTGCGCTGACTATTGCCCAACGCCACGCCCCCGACGAGGCCACGCGGACACTTATACGCAGGGAGCTAACACCCTTGCTGCATCTACCGGAAGACATGCTCTTACTTGAGACCTGCGCGACTGCGGCATGCATCGCCGCGATATCACGAGATTGCGAGTTTCTGAAGCCGCTCCGTCAACTGCTGTCGGAATTCGAGCAAGCCAGCTCGTCGGATTCAATTACTCCGAGTGTGAGCGAAGGTGCACTCCAGTTGCGCCGCCGGAGCGTCGAAGAATCCCTACAGCAACTGGAGACCGCAGTCCGATTACTGCCGCTTGATCGCACGGCCCCTTGATAGTCGCCGTGTCGCTCACATAATGGTACCCGTTACAACTGCTTCGCGCCGCGCTTCTTCAGTTCCTGGACGGCGTGCCGCACGTCCTGGGCGCGCTCTTTGGGGATGACGAGGACGGCGTCTTGGGTGACGACGACGACGAGGTCTTCGGCGCCGACGACGCTGACGGCGATGCGGTCCGCGCCGGCCTCGTTGTAGACGATGCAGTCCTCAGAATCGACGACGACGGGGTCGCCGATGCACACGTTGCCTTTGCTGTCCTTGGGGAAGCTGCGGTCCAGGGCAGGCCAAGCGCCGACGTCGTCCCAGGGGTAGTCGGCGCGGACCATCACGACGCGTTTCGCGCGTTCCATGAGGGCGTAGTCGATGGAGATGTCCTCGAGTTCCTCGAAGGCGGCGCGGACAGCGCCCGAGTCGCCCTTCTTCTGGGCGGCGGCCATGGCGCGGACGGCGGCGGCATGGGCCGGGCTGGCGGCCGTGAGTTCGTCGAGGAAGGTCGACGCCCGCCAGAAGAACATGCCGCTATTCCAAAAGTAGTGGCCCGTCTCAATGAAGTCCTCGGCGCGCTCCTGGTTGGGTTTTTCGTGGAAGGCCTTGACCGGCCACACGGCGATTTCCGCACTTCGGCTCGATGCCGTCCCATCGGCCACCTGGATGTAGCCGTAGCCCGTTTCCGGACGCGTGGGTACGATGCCCATCGTCGCAAGGACAGGCTCCTTCTCGGCGGCGCTCAGGGCGGCATCGACGGTCCGGCAGAACAGGCCGGGGTTGCCGATCTGGTGGTCGGCGGTGGTGATGGCCATGCTGAGGGGAGCATCTTCGCCGTACTTGGCGAGCAGCATTGCGGCCGCATAGGCCAAGGCTCCGGCGGTGTTGCGCTTGCACGGCTCCGCAAGAATGTTTTCCGGCGGCACCCCAATACCGGCTTCGCGGATGGGCTTGACCAAGTGCTCCCCCGTGACGATATAGACGTGTTCCACCGGGATCAGCGGGGCCACGCGGGAAACCGCCTCGGCCAGCATGGTCTCACTTTCGCTGGTGAGGTGAAGCAATTGCTTGGGCCGGTCCTTGCGCGAAAGGGGCCAGAAGCGCTCGCCGGACCCGCCAGCCATGACTACGCCAACCCGTTGAACACCGGACTTTTCGCTCATGTATACCTCCCCTTGCGTCTTGCAGCGGTCACCCGGGACCTATGGTAACTCTTGACACGACAAGGAACAAGCGCGGCTCATCCCGCACGGGCGGGATTGTTCACCCCCTCCCCTTGTGTTATGATACAGACTAGA
>JADLCA010000609.1 GCA_020847495.1 Candidatus Hydrogenedentota bacterium
GACGCCCCATCCCCAAACAAAAACATCGGATCGAAAGACCCGCTATGCCTCAGAAAACTCCCGCCCAAAGGGCGGAATCATTCACTAACCCAAAGTGGCCACACTCCACTTCCGGCTGAACCAAGACCCTTTGGCTTGAACGCTTGAAGTGAGTCGCGAGTGTGCCGTAAACCGTACCGTACAAATTGAACCACATGTTGCCCATGTGCAACATGTGGCACCGAGCCCAACGGCTGAAAGCGACTGAGCTTTCGTAAGCTATAATGATTTCAGTGGGTTATGAACCAACCCCCTAAGCCGCTCATAACCCAAAGGTCGCAGGTTCGAATCCTACCCCCGCTACCGTGTTGATTCAAAGGGACTTACGAGGGTTCGTAAGTCCCTTTCTGTTCGGTTTGTACCTCAATTTGCCACTCGCCGTGACGCCTTCCTCCTGCTCTTCCTCTACCCTTCAATGCGGCGGAAGCGAAGGGTGTGCTTCAGTCTGACCAATCGTTTTGCCATTTGCCTGCCCCACGAATAGTCCTGGATTCATTGCGGTTTCCTTGCCTCCAAACGCAATAGCGGATGAACTGTCCAGAGGTGTTCACTCATCGGCGGTCGCTCACCTATCTCATCACGCCGTGGCGTGACTATGCGGGGCGCAGTGAGATATTCGGGACGGATCTATGGACTGCGAATGAGTGGCTGCATTTCAATCGCACGTCCACTTTGGGCAGGGAGGCGCGCCTCGTGAGCTGAAGCTTCTTCCGGTGCAAGGTCGGGCGAGTCTGAACTGGCCGTCAGTCCTCCAACGCATCGCTGGACGACCCCTCCGTCGCTTAACCGAGATAATCGCGCTTCAGGCCGGACGGAGAGCTATGCTATGCGAGCGACAGCCATGCTGCTGTGACGCCACAATAGCTATATGGCAGGTGCTGAGCGACGCGGAGGCCAGACGTCGCCCGGGTGGAAAGACGGCTCCGGAGGGACTCTGAACATGGGTGTTCAGGTGAGTACTCAAGATCGCAGATCCGCCGTACTGACGCCTTCGCAATTGCCGTGTCTGGCGCACGTGCCACGCGTCAACTTGACGTCAAGGTGTGCACACGGTTGCGTCTACTGCTACAGCCGGAGCTAAAGCTTGTTCCCGGGAGAAGGAAGTGTGGTTGTCTACGCGGACACTGCGGAGAGGCTGAGATCCGAACTACAACGGAAACGTCGGATACCATCGCACGTCTACTTCAGCCCTTCAACCGACGTTCTTCCTCCCGTTGCAGAAGTGCTGGAAATGGCCTTCCGCATCTTTGCCTTGTTGTTAGACCGGGCGGTGGGAATCGCTTTTGTGACAAAGGGCCGAATCCCAGAGCGTCACATGGAATTGTTGTGCTCGTATCCAGCACTTGTTCAGACACAGATTGGGGTAATCACGCCAGACGAGGTATTGGCGCGGCGCCTGGAGCCCAATGCCGCGCCCCCGTCGCTCCGATTCGAGCAAATGCAGAGGCTGATCCACGCCGGCATCGAGACGCGGATGCGCGTGGCCCCGATTATCCCGAGCCTGACGGATACGGAGGCGACGCTCGACACGCTATTCGGCAATGCGGCAGCGTCAGGAGTGAGCCGTGCCAGCATCAACGCCCTGCATATTCGCCCCGCCATCGTGGCCTCACTTCGCAAGCATTTGGAAAGGCATGAAGCCAGATCTCACGAACGAGCGCTGTGCGTTGGCGGGGATCTGGCCGGCACCGGACTCGGGTCAGATGAAGCTGTTCCACGGAGAGGGTTGATGAAAGCGGACATGGGGATACAACGATTGGAGGCGTTCAAAGAGAGCGAACGGCCGGAGACCGTGCTTGTCGTCGCGGGCCAGAGTGACCTTCTCCGCATCGTCGTTGCGTGGATGCAGACAGAGGTGAGTCGTGTAAGACGGCTGACCAGACTTCAGGGTAAGTCCGAGACCCAGGTTTGGGCGTAGCTTTGGGACAATGTGCAGTATGATCGGACAGGACTGCTGAATCGAGTCCCAAACGCCACTCCGAAGACTGAACGAAACCTCAATGCCCTGATCGCCAATCGCGTGCTCTATCAGGATGGGACAGTCAACGCGCTTGTAGAGCGCTACCTGAAAGAGCGCGTCGTGCAAGTTTTCATGCACTCGATGCGGAGTCGCGGGCGCGCGTTCGCATGAATTCGAAGGCGTCACTGCCCAGAGCTTGAGATGTCTCTCGCGAGAGACGGAGGCAAGACGCTGGGTTGGCCGCCGTTACGGCGGGACTACCCAGCGTCAGCACGTTCCGGAGGAATCCCCTGAAGGGGGTGCATAGCATATGGTCTGATTTGATGGACGGCTGGTTTGGCATAGGCTACACGACGGCTATGCAACCCTTTCAGGGTAGCGGGAAGCGCTTTGCGTACCTGGGGTAGGCCTTCGCTGCGCTTCGGCCAACCCCGGGCTACAAGTACAGTGGCCCTTCAGGCCACGAGAGCTTGACGCGATGCCCGCCTCATAAGTCTGCGGCAGCCCGGTAGTCACTTCCCACTGCCCGTGGCTTAACAACTCGCCGGACATTCCCCCGCCGCATGTCTGGGCAATGGGTACGGAGGCGCGTTGGTACACAAGAATCCCCTCCATACAGATTCGCAGTTTTAATGCTTTTGCCGCCACACCTGGCCTGTTGCAGAAAGTGTCTGTATGCAGTATTATGAAAGTGCGTTAGTCTACGATAATGGCTATCAGGCTGTTTGGGGGACTGTGCGCGGAGTCGGGGGCCGGCGCGAGAAGTCCTTAACGGCATCGTTCGCAGGTGTGGCGTGTGCAGAAGCGTGGTGCTTCTCTCACCCCCGGCGAATTTGAAGAGATTGTCCTCCAGAGGGGGGATTATAACGTGTCCACAAGTCTTGGAGGTGAAAGGGGCCCGGTGGCTCCCGCGGTCTTCAAAACCGTTGTGTCGCCTTACGGCGATAAGTGGGTTCGACTCCCATTCACCTCCGCCACACTATATCCAACATTATGAGTCCACACGAACACCAAGGTTCCGGCGATGACCCGCGCAAGAACTTGCCATCGGTTGCCGAGCTGCTTGACAGCCCGGCCGTCAGGAAGTTGTTGGCGCTTCATCCTCGTCCGTTGGTGCTTGACGCAGTCCGCCGGGCCTTGGACTGGCATCGAGCCCGTATTGCGGCAGGGCACGACGTTCCCGCGAGCGCGTCTATTGCGGAACATGTAGCCAGTTTCTTCCAGGATGGCGAACGGGACCGGCTTCGCAAGGTAATCAACGCAACAGGCATCATTCTGCACACCGGGCTCGGGCGTGCCGTACTTCCCAGGTCAGCGGTAGATGCGCTGGGCCAACTGGACGGCTGCTGCAACCTGCAGATTGATCTTGAAACGGGCCTACGCGGGAAGCGGAACGCCGCTACCGAGAGTCTGCTGTGCCGTCTGACCGGCGCCGAAGCGGCCATGGTAGTCAACAACAATGCGGCCGCTACGTTGTTAATTTTGGCGGCGTTGTGCGCAAACAAAGAAGTCATCGTTTCACGTGGACAGTTGATCGAGATTGGAGGGTCGTACCGCCTTCCGGATTGCGTTCACCAGAGCGGAGCTGTCCTCGTCGAAGTTGGAACCACCAACAAGACCCATTTGCGCGACTACGAAAGTGCGATCAGCGAGAACACCGGCGCAATTCTTCGTGTCAACCCCAGCAACTACCGTATCGTTGGGTTCAGTGAGTCCGTTGCGATCGAGCAGCTAGTTGAACTTGGCAAAGGGCGGCCGGTGGTTGTCATCGACGACCTGGGCTGTGGCGCCCTCGTCAATCTCGAGCAATACGGCCTGCCCCATGAGCCTACCGTGCAGGAGAGCGTAGCCGCAGGAGCGGACCTTGCCTGCTTCAGCGGCGACAAACTCATTGGCGGACCGCAGGCGGGCATCATCGTGGGGCGCAAGGAATTGATCGCGCGAATACGCAAGCACCCCCTCACCCGCATGTTACGTGTCGGAAAACTCACGGACATGGCGCTCCAGCACACGCTGCGTCTCTACCTTGAACCGGAGAAGCTCCTGGAGATGAACCCCACTCTCCGCATGATGACCTTGCCTGTGAGCAAAGTGAAACGCCGCGCGCAACAGATCAAGCGGCTCCTGGACAGGCAAGGGCTCGCGCTCGAATGCGCAGTAGAACCGGTGGACAGCGCGACAGGCGGTGGCTCATTGCCAGACGTGGCCCTGCCCAGTTTCGCGGTGGCAGTGGCCGTTCACGGCCTGGGGGCCGAAGAATTGGCACGCCGGCTGCGCCGTGGAGAGCCCCCCGTGGTGGCACGGATACAAGAGGGCCGAGTCAGACTCGATTCGCGCACACTGCTGGACGGAGAGGAACAGCTTGTCGTTCAAGCTCTTAGCGCAATTGCAGGCAATGCGAACCGAGAGGTGGAATCCGGGGGATAGCGTAAATCGCAGATTCATTCTTGTGATCGTCCGGTTCCAGGAGAGTCATTGAAACTCCCAGGACGGGTTGCGGATTGTACGGATAGAGAGAACTTGAAGCGCTTCGTAGGTTTGCAGGGGGACGAAGCCGATGACGCAGATAGATTTGGCCAGAAGACAGGCGGTTATGGCGCGGTCGCAGAAACTCGGCCACTGTATCTGTAACCCTGCCTTTCCCTGCCCCTGCCCAACCTTGCTGAACTCCAATGTGTGCCCATGCGCCGGAGAACGCGCGCCCAGAAAGCCCGGCGACACGGCCCTCACACGTCACGTTCGCAAGGCCGGCTGCGCCTCGAAGATCGGGCAGGCGGATTTGCTGGAGATACTTGGTCACCTTCCGGAAGCAAGCGACCCGCGCGTGATTGTGGGAACAGCGGCAGGCGACGACGCTGGCGTGTTCAAGCTGGATGATAGGCGTGCCCTGGTTCAGACCGTGGATGTGTTCACGCCCTGCGTGGACGACCCATATCTCTTCGGGCAGATCGCGGCTGCCAACTCGCTCAGCGACGTATACGCCATGGGCGGCACACCACTGACTGCGCTGTCCATCATTGGCTTTCCGATAGACAGTCTCGACGGGAGCATCATGGAAGAGATGCTCAGAGGCGGCATCGACAAGCTCGAAGAGGCTCGCTGCGCCCTGATGGGCGGCCACAGTATCAACGATGAAGAGATTAAGTGCGGATTCGCAGTGACTGGCTTGATCGACCTCGACGCGGTTGTGGAACGGGACCGTGCACAGGCCGGGGATATGCTCATCCTTACGAAGCCGCTGGGTACGGGGATGATCGCTTTCGGCGCGCAACTCGGACTCATAAACCAGGAATGCCTCGCAGAAGCCGGTGAGTGGATGGCGATGCTCAACAAAGACGCCGCCGAACTGATGGTGAAGTATGGGGCGCACGCCTGCACAGACGTAACAGGATACGGCTTGGCGGGCCATCTGGTCGCCATGATTCGGGGAAGCGGCGTCAGCGCGGAAGTGGATTTGTCGGCTGTTCCCGTGTTCGCCATGACCCCACAGTGCATTGCGCGGGAACTGTTCAGCGGGGCGGTCGATCGCAACCAAGCGTATGCCATGAGTCTCGTCAAAGTGGACACCGGCAACGGTGGAACGAGCGGACTGCCCGTGTTTTTCGATCCGCAAACCAGCGGGGGACTGCTTATCGCCATCCCGGAGCAGGAGGGTAAGGCCTTTCTGATGGAGATGTGGGAGCGGGGCAACCGGGCCACGTCAATCATAGGGCGAATCGTGCCCAAGACTCCGGGCCAAGTGACGGGGGAAATCAGGGTAGTAAACGCCCGGTTGGAGAACCTGATCGGCACCGTAACAAGCGAGCCAGCAAGAGGAAATGCATCCCAGCATAGCGAACCCAAGGAACCCGCCATGACGCCAGAATCCGAACCAGAAGCTCTTTCGTGCTGCGATCACCTACCGCAAGTGGACGCCCCGCCGCCGGAGGCCGCGGCACTCGACACGTTCAAGCGTTTCCTGAGGGAAGCGAACCGGCCAGGACTCATAGACGCACGAAACAAGAAGCTCATGACAATAGCCCTGGCCATTGCCCACCATTGCGAACCCTGCCTGAGAATACACCTGGAGGCAGCACGGGAAATGGGCATATCGAAGGGGGAAATGGACGAGGCCGCAATCCTCGCTGTGTCCTTCGGGGGATGCACCTCGATGATGTTCTATCAAGAGATCTGCAAACAGTTGGGACTGTAACGCGCAACAAGATGGCTACGCCGACACAGCATGCCCCGGGTTTACTTCGGCGTCAGGATGACCCTGATGTCATCATGATGCTGTGCACGGCGGGGCACGTGGACCACGGCAAGACCCGTCTCGTTGGGCTCCTTACGGGATGCGCCACGGATCGCCTGAAGGAAGAAAAGGAACGTGGCCTCACTATCGACTTGGGTTTTGCGCCGTGCATGCTTGGCGACGGTCTATGCGTGGGAATCGTTGATGTTCCCGGGCATGAGAAATTCATCAAGAATATGGTTGCCGGAGTGTCTGGGATTGACATGGCAGTCCTGGTTGTCGCCGCGGATGACGGAATCATGCCGCAAACGATTGAGCACGTGCAGATCATGCAACTGCTCGGCGTGCCGCAGGGGATGGTTGCACTGACTAAAACGGACCTCGTGACTGCTGAACGCGTGGCCGAGGTCCAGGTGGCGGTCCATGATTTCGTCCGGGACACGTTCCTTGACGGAGCACCGGTCTGTCCCCTTTCCTCGGAAACGGGCGAAGGGGTCTTCGAGTTCTACGATCTACTCAAGGCACGCATTCGCGGCTTGGCCCGGCGGAAGAAGCAAGGGGTATTCCGGATGCCCGTCGAGCGGACCTTCGTCCAAAGAGGATTCGGGTCCGTGATCACCGGCATTCCCGTGGCGGGCTCAGTCCGCGCCGGTCATCAGGTGGAACTCGCGCCCGAAGGCATTGTGGGCCGCGTCCGCGCTATTCAACGATTCCTTCGCAACGCGGATGAGGGCGCTTACGGGCAGTGTCTCGCGTTGAATATTCCGGAGTTTGGAAAGGCGGATGTTCAGCGGGGCCAAGTCCTCTGCGAGCCGGGGTATCTTCGCGGGGCAAGCCTATTGCACGTCTTGGTGCAAGCCGTAGGCTCTTTGGATCCACCGCTGCGCAACGCCGAAGCGGTAAAAGTGCACACAGGAACGAGCGAGATCGCTGCCACCGTCTATCTGTTGGAGGAGCGGACTCTGGGCCCCGGAGGCAGCGGCCTAGCGACGCTCCTGCTGCAACGCCGGGTCGCGGCGGCCGCACACGACCGGTTCATTCTCAGGCGTCCGTCGCCCGCCGCCACCGTGGCCGGTGGGGAAATACTCGAGGTTCAGTGCGAGGGAACCCGGCCCCGGCGGGCCGTCCTGACTGAACGTTTACAAGGCTACTGCGCCGCACTGAAAGACGCGCCGAGAGACGACGCCACATTTGTGGAACGCCGGGTGCTGCATTGCCTGCAGTTCTCAATGCCCTTGGGCGGGTCTCCGGATTCTGTGGCGCGCCACCTCTTCCTTGGACAGGAAGAGGCACGGTCGCATCTTGCCCTTCTGGCCGCGCAGGACCAGATTGTCGAAATCGAGGCGGACTACTTCTGTCATGGCGCCGCGCTCGCGGATTACCTGAGGCAGGCCGAAGCACATGTCAGTGAATTGGAGAATCGCCCGACGCAACTGGCTCTTACCCTGTCAGAGTTTCAGCATAAGCTGGAGTGGCCGCAACCGCTTTGGCGGTATGTCATGTCCGCGCTCGTGAAATCAGGACTCATCGAGATCCGCGGCCACAGAGTTCTGCTCTCGGGAGCGGTCCGCAACTTAAGTCCTTCCGATCACCGCCTCATGGACGCCATTGTTGGTGTGTTCGAACAGGCCGGATTCCACGCGCCGCGCCCCGAGGAGCTCCCGGCCATGTTGAAGGCTACTCCGGCTGCCGTCGGGAAACTCCTTGACGTGCTCTACCACCATCGAGTGCTTGTGCGGCTGTCCAGTAATGTCGTGCTCGACTACGTGCATTACAGACAAGCCCAGGATTTGGTGGTCGAACTCGTGCGAGAAAACGGCCAGGTCGACTCGGCCGACTTCAAACACCATATCGATTCGAGCCGGAAGTATGCCTTGGCGATCCTGGACTTTCTGGACACGCAGAGGCTCACCGTGCGTTTTGACAACGTCCGAAAGCTCGCGCCGGACTATGAGGTCCACCTCCTATGAAGCTGAGTCGAAATGCGATGGAACGAATCGCGGGCCTTCTCATCGTGCTGGCCGCCGTCGTGCTTGTGGTCATTGGCGTCTTTCGCAGCCACAAGGTGTATGACCCGGCAACCGAGCAGTTCGGAATCGTGGCCTTTACCAGGGAATCGGATAAGGACCTTGTGGTGGATGCCACGTTTGCAGGCGTGCGGCGGGAAGGCGATCGGCTCTATACCACGTACGACAGGAGTCAGCCCCGAGGCAAACAGGCGTGCCCCACGTGAAGCTAGCAGAATGACGGCCATGGCGGCCGTACCGAGTAACGCTGGGGCAGTGTGTGCGGGTCCACATGAAAGACAGACTGCATGGTCAAGAGACTACGAGAGACTTCTCTGACGGCCAAACGACGCATCGTTCAACTTGTGTCGTTGGTGGCGCTGCACAGTTCGTGGGGACCAGAGTTGAAATGGCTGTGCAACCCTGTGCTGAGCTGTCATTCCTGTCCTCTTGCGTGGTTTGCCTGCCCCATCGGCGTGTTCATTCACTATTCGGGATATCACATCTTCCCATTTCTTGCATTGGGGACCGTCCTGCTTCTGGGTGCGCTCA
>JADLCA010000610.1 GCA_020847495.1 Candidatus Hydrogenedentota bacterium
GATGTTCTTGATGTACTCGTCCATGCTGCCATCCTGGGCGGGATCCCAATGGCCCTGTGCGGCGGCGCCGCCGGGGTGGTTCCAGTCCTGGGCCTGGGAGTAGTAGAACCCGAGCGGCATGCCGAGTTTGTGACAAGCATCTGCCAAGGGTTTCAGGAGGTCCTTTCCGTAGGGCGTGGCATCGACCACGTCCCACTCCGTGACCTTCGAATCAAAGAGCGCGAAGCCATCGTGGTGTTTCGACGTGATGACGATGTACTTCATGCCGGCGTCCTGCGCCATCTTCACCCACGTTTCCGGATCGTATTTCACCGGATTGAACTGCTTGGCGTAGGCGCGGTATTCGCTCACGGGAATCTTACCATTGTGCATGATCCACTCGCCGATGCCATCGATTCGCGTGTCGTTGTACGTGCCGGCGGGCACGCTGTACACGCCCCAATGGATGAACATGCCGAAGCGGGCGTCGCGCCACCAGGACATGCGGGCATCCCGCTGCTCGGGCGTTTCCGTGGGTTTTGCAGCCTGGGCGTGCGCCACACACGGAAGAGCGGCGATGAGCAATCCATACACAACCCACATCTGAAACCACCTACTCATAAAGCCCCCTATCGGGCCTGATGGCCCTGCACATGACCGCAGCCGTGCGGTCCCTCGTAACAATCCTTACGGTACCTTCCGCGTGCCCTGAACAGACAGAATCGGTGCCGCACCTTCAGCGCTGAAGGTTTTTGGGGGTGCCGTCAACCCAGGGCGCCGCTTCGCTTTGCCCTGGGCTAGTATGGCGCCGGTCCTTCAGACCTCAAATGCGAATACCTTTCGTATTTTGAAAGTGCCCTCTCATCCCAACCTCGGCAGGTGGCTTTGGTACGGGAGTGGACCAAGGTGTCTTGCCCCGCAGCGCGTACGCAAGAACCCGTATCATTCACACTCAATTGCCGAATCTCGCTTCACCAAAGTCAGCCGGCAATCAGGGGTGGGATAGACTTTCGTTCGCTTGCAACTCCACCACGATGGCCGCCGTCGTCATTTGAAGTTACCGTTCTATCAGTTGCATTCGGCTTCGAGCGGTCCCGCGAGTTCTTTGAGGAAGAACAAGCGGCCGGGTAGCGTCGGCATGAAGGTGCTGGGAATCCACGGAGTGGGTTGGTGGTGCAATGTCGCCCACAGGGACATCCCTTGCCACATCATACCGCGGCCAAGCGCGCCATCGGCCCCGCCGATGATGCGATCGGACTTGAGGAAAAGGCCTGGGCCGACGGTGTTGGCGGTCGTGGGCACCAGGGTAGTGCGGCTCTTGAAGCTGGTGATCGCGTTCTGCTCGATCGTGAGCGGATGCAGCTGCGCACCCAGGCGGAACTCGGCCTGCTTCCATGCGTTCACCGACTTGTATTCGGCGGCGAAGTGGGGTTCCCAAAATGCGATGTGGCACACGCGCCCGATCCCGAAAACCGTGACCAGCTTCGCGCCCTTCTTCTTGAGCGCGCGAATCTGCTCGCCATAACTTGGTAGCTGCTGTTTCGTGGCGAAATGGCGCTGGGCCTTGGGGACCGTGAGTTTGCCGAGCGGTCCGTAGAAGGCGCCTTCCATGGCGTTCTGAAACGCGCCTGGGTCGTTGGACGGCAGGGTGTTTCCCTTCGCGTCGCTCCACTCATCCATATTGAATCCGTGGACGTGCTTGCAGTCCACGCCCCATTCCTTGAGGAAGTAGACCGCCCAGCGGTACATGCCCATCGGCCCCACGGGCAGGATGAAGGCGATCGGTTTCTTGCGGCGCTTGGCGTCGGCGATCTCCTTGGCAATTTCGTGACCCATCATGGTGTCGAAATCGCCGAGGGATTCGCAGGACACCGCCTCGAAAGACTTGTTCCACCAGGATTCCCGGCGGGCAATGGTATCGGGGGGACGCGAGCAGCATTCATCGAGGGCCTTGAGGTCCCAACCCTCGGGGAAGAAGCCTTCCAGCAGCGATCCCTTGATGGTACTCATGAGATTGATGGCCATGGTCAGTAACCCTCCTTCGCAAGATTTGTAGGTGGAAGAATCTTACGTGGGGGAAGACGCGTCTGTCCAGCGCGAGACTACTGCGCAGAGGCTTCGGCTTCCTCGTCGGAGAGCGTGGCTCGCCAGACTTCGAGCCCTTCGTAGATATTGGCCATGCCGATGTAGAGGTCCCTGCCCACAGCCAGCATGTTTCGCGCGCCGTAGTTGTACGGGTCGCCAAGGCCATCGTCGAAGATCCTATAGAACGAATTGCCGTCCGGGGATCGGTAGAGGTCGCCGCCCGCTTCAAGGGCGGTACTGAGGGGCGTGGGACTGCGTTTAACGCCGCCGACCGTGGCGCCGTTGGCGTTGTTGTAGTCGGAGGCAAGAAGCAGAAAGCTCATGAGCTGTGACATGGAGTCGGGGAAGTAGTCGACCAAATACTGGTAGATGGATGCCTGATCCCAGGTGCCCACGTACAATTCGCCATTAAACTCGGTCATGGACCAGATGTAGGCGTTCATGCCGCGGCCGAATCCGGCATCGTATCCGGAGATGGAATCGGGACCGACCACGACTTCCATGTTGTCGTTTGCGTCGAGACGGATGATCTGGGCGCCTTTGAACAGGTTGCCCGTGGCGAGATTAAAGCCGCCGAAGACCTGGGTACCGAAGTAGATCTTATCTTTGTACACAAGGCATGTGGCAGCCGCCTCGTTGGAGGTACTGGGCCCACCATTACTCACGACGCATACTGGCGGCGCCCCGTCGGGGCCTTCGAGTTTCCAGACCTCGAAACCGGTCTCCAAGTTCGCGGTAGAGGCGTACAGGTATCCGTTATAGGCGCCCAAGGCCCACACGCCGGTGTTATTGGGGTTGCCGAAACCATCGCTCACAACATTCCACACGCCGATGCCATCATGTGCCCAAATCTCGCCGGGGGAACCGTCGCCGATCTCGCCACCGGGAATGAAGTTGAAGTAGAGGATGCCGGTGTGCTCGGCCATGGCGCGGATGGAGCCTTTGCGTGACTCGGACCAGACTACTTCCCATGATCCGCGATCGCCCGTGAGCGAACGCCAAAGGGAGGGCGTTTCCGAAGCAGAGCCCGCGTAGAGGTACTTGGGCTGGTTCTTTCCCGCGGGCCGGTACTCGTGAAGAGAACGGAAGCCGGTGGTGCTGTACACGGGACCCACTTCGTATTGGCGAATATCCAGGACGCTGTACCAGACCCTGGGACCTATGTCAGGACGGTAGCGGCGAATCTCACCGGGGCGCAACGGGGGAAACAGGTAGTCTGACTCTCCGAGTTCGTACAGAAGTTGGTCATCAATCCCGTTACCCGTGGAGACGTAGACGTAGCCTTCGTCGGCGCCGTCGGGCTGGAAGTACACGAGTCCCCACGGATAATCGTTCATATCGATGAGGTTCTCGACGTAGCCAAACCCGTTCTTGTTGACCTGGACGAAGTCCCGGGCCTTGAGTTCGGGTCCCGAGGAGTTGTTGCATTCAGGCAATAAGGCCCCGGAGAGCAGAGGAACGGCGGCCAATAACACCAGACGCACTCTCGATGGACGGGGTGCGCTACGCATTCCCAACATCGATTGTTCTCCTTCCCCATTTACTGCAGAGCCATACACCTGAGGGCAAATGATGGCGCGCGTCGCGTCTGACTCGGGACTTGGACTAACTTCAGTCCAGCAGGCATACCACGCACAAGTCGTCGCAGACCCTGGCAGCACATGCCCTCTTAATGTAGCAGCACGAGGGGCGTTCGTGCAAATGCCGCACGCGTACCGCATCTGTAAGACCGCGGATTTGACCTGTGCGTTTCAGTGCGAATCAGGTATTCTGCGCGCATATAGATACAGGCAGATCGGCACCACCACCAGGTCAAGAGCTACGTGAAAGACGCTGAAAGGATTGGCGTGAAGGTGAAGAAAGCGGTATACGCCCAATACTCCGCCTATAGAGGGCAGAAGAACGCCCAGAATCAGCGCAATTCGCGCTCTGCTGAGAAGTAGCAGTCCAATTGCGAAATAGATGCATCCGAAGACTGATGCGCCCACGGCGGACCGTTCGGTTCCATAGACGGCCAACTGGGCGACGTGGGTAATGCCGGACAGGAGCATCAGGCTTGACGCGAGTCTACGGAGTTTGCGTGCGTTCGCAGCCGGCATAGCAGCAGCCTCCCTCGGTTTCCTTTGTGACCACCTCCGGATCCAACGTGAATGCTACCTCACATGATTGCCCGGTGGAAACCCGCTTCACTACAATACACCGAGAGGAGGGTCCAATCGTGCTTCTTGTTCGATGGGGAGTCTGTTACGTAGCCGCAGTATGTGCGGGGGAAGCCGCCACGGGCATTCTGAGTCCCGAGGATTTGCGGTTTCTGGAAGGGATCACGGAAGCCGTGGTAGACGCTTCGCGTGTGGCGCCGGGAGCCAAAGTAGGCGACATAGGCCCGAATGTGACCGGCGGCACGTTGATCCGCCCGGGCGGGCGTGACTGCTATCCGGCCTTCTGGATCCGCGACTACACGATGTCGATCGAGTCCGGATTCGTCACAGAGGAGGAGCAAAGGCACATGTTGCTGCTCACGGCCAGCCATCAGCAGGATGAGGTGTGGAACCTGCCCAGCGGGAGTGTCGTGACACCGGGGTCGATTGCCGATCATATCAGCTTTGGAAACAAACCCATCTTCTACCCTGGCACGCTTGAGGACTACGAAGGACAAGGCGGACCGCGTTGGGGCAAACTGCCCGCTCTGGATGACGCGTACTTCTTCGTGCATATGGCGGCGCTGTACGTGCAGCGCACGGGAGAAATCTCCATCCTCAGCGAGAAAGTCCGGGGAAAGACCCTGTTCACGCGCTTGGAGGAGGCTTACGCCATGCCGCCTTCGCGCCCCGATAGCGGGCTGGTCTTCGCGGATGAAGACGCGCGGGGAGTCACCTTCGGTTTCGTAGACACGATCATCCACACGGGCGACCTGCTGATGTGTTCGCTGCTCAAACTGCGCGCCGCGGGCGAGATCGCGGAGTTGGCCCAGCGCACCGGCGATTCTGCAAAGGCCAGCGACTATCTGGCCAGGGCCACGGGGCTGCGCCAGGCAATTGAGGCTACGTTCGCGCTGGACTCGGGGCTATACAAGGCTTCAACCGGCCACAGTGCGCAGCCGGACGTATGGGGAACGGCATTTGGAGTCTATACCGGCGCGTTCAACCCGGAGCGGACACGCGTGGCCTGCCTCGCCCTTGCGCGGGCCTATCACGCCGGGACTCTGGCGTCGCGCGGCAACATCCGGCACGTGCTCACGTCAGACGACTTCAGCGCGACCACGGCGTGGGGTGACACGGACTGCAAACTGAACACATATCAGAACGGTGCATACTGGGGCACTCCGACGGGCTGGGTGTGCTACGCGATTGCCCAGGCGGACCCGGAGGCCGCGCGGCAGCTTGCTTCCGAGTATGTGGCGGAGTTGCGCGAAGGCGATTTCCGCAAGGGGCAGGAGTTCGGCTCGCCGTGGGAGTGCTTCCACCCCAACAACAACCATCGCCAGAATCCGTTGTACATGACCTCGGTGACGTGTCCGCTGGCGGCGTTTCGGCGGATAGACCGGGAAGTGCCGGCATTTGAGGGGAAATAGGCCGAAAACGCGGAACAATAGACGACCGGAAAGGGCAGAAGAGAAAGACCCCCCCGCCGCCCCTACTAAGGGCACATGCGTACAACTATACATAGCGTATTAAACACTTCTGCGCAGAGAGGGGTCTCTCCGTGGCGCGATCAATCAATCCCTGTGAGAGCCTGTAGGCCATTGCTGGAGCATACCTCACCGACCGCTACGCGGGGGGCGGTGAGGTATGCGGATTGAAAGGGGACCCCAGAGGCCCTTCGGAACGCGCGTCGTGCGTCCCCACTTTGAGGGTGTTGCGGAGCGCCGGGGGAAGTTTTTTTGCCTTCGTTCAAGTCCTATCTGGCGAACCGCTCGCGCAGGTGTTGTTCGAGGTCAAGCAGGCGGTGAGCGTGGGTGTGTTGGGCAGCGATGCGTTGTTGGGCGGCGCGCACGATTTCGGCACGAGCGTTAGGGCGCACGCGGTAGAACTCGATCTTGTCTACTAGCTCATCAAGATCCGCGTAAGTGACCACTTCGCGTTCGAGGTCGAAGAACTCGCCGAGATCGGCCTGGGCGTCGGTGATGAGAAAGCCGCCCGCGGCCGGGCAATCGAACACGCGCTGGTTCACCGATGTGCGCATTTGCAGGCTGGTGCTGTTCACGTTGATGGCGGTGTTCCGGTAGAATGGCGCCAAGTCATCGAAATACCCCACGTCGCCATAGCCCTTCGCGAGAATGCTCTGCCACGCCGCGTCCCCGAAGACTTCGATACCCAGAGGAATCAGGCGCCGGACCATCGACGTGCGCAAGCGGCGCGTGCCTTCGTACACAAGACAGAGTTCGGCATTGCGGCGGTCGGTGTCATCACCCTTTTCCAGCAAGGCTCTCGGGATGATTGTGTCGATGCCCTGCGCGAAGGTCTCGCGCGTGACGCGGCCTTCCTGAAAGGCCCGCGTGATTGCTTCGACAAGGTCAGGGCGAGGCCCAAGCTTTTCGAAGGCCTCCTGTGCGAGGTCCGTCATGGAGACGCCCACGAATGCGAGCTGCCGCGGGAAGGTCATTTGTACCTCGCCGTTGAAGAGGCACGGATCCGTCGCGTGCGGCATGAAGACAATCTGCTCAAAGCCGAGCGCCTCGAGGTGGGGGATGTAGGCACGTTCCCACGTTGCGGCCACGCTATAGGGGGAACAATGCACAGTGCGGGCAAAGAGGATCATGCGCGGGGTGTCCGTGAACCAGCTCACGTACGGGATGCGGGCGTCTTCAAAGAAGCGGGCGAAGATGCCGTCTACGTCCATTCCCGCGTAGTTGGACGTGAGAATGAAGTGTGGCTTGAACGACCCGATGACCTGAAAGAGCTGGGCGACTTGGTCGCGGGTCAGGCCACCAGTCATGACAGAGGGAACCGTGGCGGTTTGCCAGCCGAGAGATTGGGCAGCGCGCAGCCAACTCTGATCGAAGAAGTACTGGGTTTCGAGGATGAGCATGCGGGTCGGCCCGGCGAACTTGGGGTAGTCGAGGATCTTCCGCAGACCTTCGCTGATGGCAAGCCGTTTTTCGATCATGGGGGCATAGTAGCGGGTGAGCCGGGGGGATTTCGACGAGGTGAGGGGAATGGGAGGTATGGGAAGCATGGAAATTATGGGATGTATGGGACGCAGGCACCCTCAGAATCTGAGAGGGTTACAGCTTACCGGCTTCGAGGGCGATGGCGGCGAGGCTCAGGCTGAGGAAAAATCCGCACATGTCGGTGATGGTGGTCAGGATCGGGGCGGCGGC
The DNA here is from genome assembly GCA_020847495.1 of Candidatus Hydrogenedentota bacterium. Lineage (GTDB taxonomy): Bacteria > Hydrogenedentota > Hydrogenedentia > Hydrogenedentales > SLHB01 > JAHDWY01. The sequence goes on from JADLCA010000610.1 coordinate 7,385, forward strand.
GAGCGCGGGATCAAGCTTCAGCGCTTTGAGGACCAAGGGGATGATGCCGCCCATGGATGCGGCGATCAGGGTGTTGATGGACAAGGCGCCGCTAACGACAAGGGCGAGATACAGCTCTCCCTTCCACAGATACGCCACGATGCCGACCATGATGCCAAGCGTGATGCCGTTCACGACACCGACCTGGACCTCCTTCCACCATACGCGGACAAGGTCGCGGGGCTTGATGAGACCGAGCGACAGTTCGCGGATGCTGACGGCGACCGCTTGGCTGCCTGTGCAGCCGCTCATATCGGAGATGATAGGCAGAAACACGGCCAGCGCGATGACACGCGTGAGCGTGCCTTCATAGATCGAGATAACGCTGGCCGCGATCATATTGAGGAAGATATTGGGCGTGAGGAAGGCGAGGCGCCGGATGGTGCGCGAGCGCAGCGGCATATTACGCAGTTCATCGCCGCCTACGATACCGCCGAAGCGCAGGAAGGTCTTCTCGGCGACTTCGCCGTGCGCTTCTTCCACATCCGCGCGCTCGACGACACCCACCAGCTTGCCGAAGTTGTCGACCACGGGGACACCAAAGAACGCGTGGCGGTCGAATACTTGCTCCAGCTCCGGAAGGGTCGCGTCTACGCTGACGCTGATCGGATTGGGAATCTCAATCTTGGAAAGCGGCGTGCTGCCGGGCGAGAGGACGAGGTCGCGCAGCCGGACAACGCCGACCAGCATGCCCTTATCGGAAACCACGTACACGTACTGAACGCCGTAGTCGGAATAGGTCTCAGCATTCTCGCGAAGATCGTTCAGCACATCGTGAATCCGGAGCTTGTCGCTATAGGCGAGGTACTCCGTGATCATGAGACCGCCCGCCGTGTCGGGAGGATAGACGAGCAGGGCGCGGGCGTCCTTGGCTTCTTCCGGGGTCATCTCAAGGAGGATGGCCTCGAGGTCCGAGCGGTCCAACTCGTTCAGCACGTCCGCGCGGATGTCGCTGTCCATCTCGTCCATGATGGCGGCGGCCTGCTCCACGGGGAGGTCTTCGATGAGGTCGGCGCCTTGCGCTTCGTGCAACTCCTCGATGAGATCGGCGGCGTCCTCCGGGTCGAGCAGGGTGAGCATGGCTGAGCGGTGCTCGTCGCTCATCCTCGAAACCGCGCGGGCGAGATCAGACGGGGACAAGGTATCCAGATACCCGGCGAGCGCACGGCTGTCCTGACGCGCCACGAGTTCTTCGATGTGTTCCCAGGCTTCATTCTTGGAAAGTTCGGGCATGAGACGGACTCCACGATTGCGGCCGCGAAGGAGTGTAGCAGATGGCACGCCGGCGATGCGACCGGTTAAGGAGCGCGAAAGAGGCCCCGGCGCGCGGCCTTCCTGTCTTCGTGCGTTCGGGCCTCACTATCGCATATAATCGGCATGTCCAAGGCATCGTCCAAGCTGTGAATACCTGTACGGAGATCTGTTCATGAGTCTGAATCTGGCGCATTACCTGGAAATAAGCGCGGAGGCGTACGCCGGCCGGACCGCAGTGATCCTTGACAAACACCGGTACACGTACGCGGAGGTGAATGCTTTTGCCAAGCGTATCGCCAATGTGCTGGTAGACCGGGGTATCGAGAAGGGCGACAAAGTCGCCATGATGATCCCGAACACGCCGCACTTCCCCATGATTTATTACGGGATCCTCAATGCGGGGGCAACGGTGGTGCCGGTGAACACCCTGCTCAAGGCGCACGAGATTCAGTATTACCTGGAAGATTCCGACGCGAAGATCTTCATCGCGTGGCGAGGGTTCTACGACGAGGCGGTCCACGCGTTTAATGAAACGGAGACTTGTCATTTGCTGCTGGTCGCCGGGTCACCGGACGATTTCACGGCGCCGGAGGAAGGCGAGCTGCTCAATCCACTCATGTTGGAGGCCTCGCACGAATTCGACCTGATTGAGACCATGCCCGACGACACGGCGGTCATCCTGTACACAAGCGGCACGACTGGTCATCCCAAAGGCGCGGAACTCACGCATTTCAATGTCTTCTTCAACGCGTACTATGCGAAGGACAAGATTATCCAGTCCGGGCCGGAGGATGTGGTGCTGGCGGTGTTGCCCTTGTTCCACTCGTTCGGGCAGACCTGCATCATGAACGCCGGGCTGATGTCCGGGGCGACCATCACGATGGTGCCCCACTTCGACACCCAGCGAGTCATCGAAGTCATCGAGCGCGACAAGGTGAGCGTCGTGGCCTTCGTGCCGACCATGTACGCGTTTCTGCTCAACGCCGCGCGGGAGACGCAATGCGATCTGTCTTCAATTCGCATGGCGGTGTCGGGGGCCTCTTCCCTGCCGCTGGAGATCATCACCCGCTTCAAGGAGCGTTTCGGTGTGCAGATTCTCGAAGGGTATGGCCTGTCCGAGACCAGCCCGGTGGCGTCCTTCAATGTGTCGGACCGGCCCTGCAAACCCGGTTCGATTGGATTGCCCATTTGGGGTTGCGAGATGCGCGTCATGCGGGAGGACGGGTCCTTCGCAGAGATGGGAGAGGTGGGCGAGATCGTCATTCGTGGCCACAACGTCATGAAGGGCTATTTCAAAAAGCCTGTCGCCACCAAGGAGACCATCATCAATGGCTGGCTGCACACCGGGGACCTCGGCAAGTTCGATGAGGACGGCTACTTCTATATCGTGGACCGCTTGAAGGACATCATCATCCGGGGCGGCATGAACATCTATCCCCGCGAGGTGGAAGAACTGCTTCATGCGCATCCTGCCGTACTTGAGGCCGCAGTTGTGGGCGTACCGGACGAGTTGCGCGGCGAGGAAGTGAAAGCCTACGTCTCACTGAAAAGCGGGCCAACGGCCACGCAAGACGAGTTGAAGAAGTACTGCCTGGACCGGCTCGCCAAGTACAAATGCCCCAAAGAGATAGAAATCCTGCGGGCATTACCGAAAGGCCCGACGGGCAAAGTGCTGAAGCGCGAACTGCGAGACCTTGCCCGCAGGTAGTCCCCATTTCCGCACGTTGTAAGGTAAAGCAGGCCATCTGCTATACTTGCCGGATGGGCAGGGTGTGATTCGGGCTACCTCCGGCGTTCCGTGCGCCAAAGCGGGGTGTGACTCTGAACCCGGTGGCGTGGCAATGCCACCATCCGAGCGCCCCCAGGTATTGTAACTCTAAGACCACGAATGAGGTATTGCGGATATGTCGTCGAGTGCCGGAGAGTTCTCCCCTTATCAGGATTATCTCAACACGCCAATCCTGGATACAATCAACTCCCCGAGAGACCTCAAACGGCTCAATCTTGAGCAGCTGAAGTGCCTGGCGGAAGAGATCCGGCACAAGATTATCGCGACCGCCTCGGTAAACGGCGGTCATCTCGCCCCCCATTTGGGCGTGGTCGACCGTACCTTGGCCATCCACTACGTGTTTGAAACGGAAGACGATATGCTGGTGTGGGACGTAGGGCACCAGTGCTACGCGCACAAGCTGGTCACGGGGCGGCGGGAGCAGTTGCCCATGATCCGTAAGAAGGGCGGGCTGAGCGGGTATCCCAAACGCAGTGAGAGCCCCTACGACGTGTTTGGGGTCGGCCACAGCTCAACATCCATCTCGGCGGCGCTGGGAATGGCCGTGGCGCGGTCGCTGTCGGAGCGCGGCGGGCGAGCTATCGCGGTAATCGGCGACGGCGCCATGACGGCGGGCATGGCCTTCGAAGCGCTGAGCCACGCGGGACACCTGGGCACCGATCTTATCGTCATTCTCAACGATAACAACATGTCCATTTCGAAGAATGTGGGGGCTGTCTCCGCCTACTTCAACCGGCTCATCACGAACGGGCTCTACTCACGCGCAAGAGGCGACCTTCACTCTTTCATGTCGAAGACGCTCGGCGAAAACCTGACGCGGGCAGCCGAACGGCTGGAGCATTCCGTCAAGGGTTTCTTGACGCCGGGCACGATGTTTGAAGCGCTTGGCTTCCGCTACGTGGGCCCCGTGGATGGACACGACCTCGACACTCTCGTGGAATGCCTGACGAACCTCAAGAAGACGAGCGGACCCATCTTCTTTCACTGCGTGACCAAGAAAGGCAAGGGCTACACCTACGCGGAGGAAGACCCGCAGACATACCACGGCGTCCAGGCGTTCGACATCAGCACCGGCAAGTTCCAGTCCTCGGGTGGTGCGCCCGTGCCGACGTTTACGAGCGCCTTCGCTGATGCCCTCATCGAGGCGGCCCGCGAGGACAAGCGCGTCGTGGGAATCACGGCGGCCATGCCCACGGGAACAGGCCTCAGCAAGTTCGAGAAGGAATTCCCCGATCGCACGTTCGACGTCGGCATCTGCGAGCAGCATGCGGTGACTTTTGCGGCGGGCCTCGCCACGCAGGGTATGCGCCCGGTATGTGCAATCTATTCCACCTTCCTGCAGCGCGCGTACGATCAAGTTCTGCATGACGTTTGCATGCAGAAACTGCCGGTGGTGTTTGCCATCGACCGCGCCGGAGCCGTGGGCGAGGACAGCCCCACGCAGCAAGGGGCCTTCGACATCTCCTTCCTGCGTTCGGTGCCGGATATCAGCGTTCTTGCATCGCGAGACGATGTGGACCTGCGGCTCATGCTGCGCTGGGCGGTGCAGCAACCGGGGGCCGTCGCCATTCGCTATGCACGCAGCAAGGCCCCGACCATCGGACCCGCGGAAGGCCGCGATATCACGCGCGGCGAAATCCTGCGCGAGGGAAACGACGCGACATTGCTGGCTTTGGGACCGGTTATCATGTCGTGCCTGGCAGCCGCCGAGATGTTGCAGGCGGAAGGGTACTCGGTCGGCGTCGCGGACGCGCGCCTGGCCAAACCCGTCGATGGCGACCTGCTCGAGCGGCTAAAAGGCGCGCCCATCATCACGGTTGAGGAGAACACCTTACCCGGAGGCTTCGGGGCCGCCGTCATGGAATACTTCGAGGAGCACGGCACGTTGGACGAACTGCGTATCAAGCGCCTGGGCGTCCCCGACGCCTTCCTTGACCACGCCACGCGCGACGAGCAACTGGCGGACATCGGCCTCGACGCGGCAGGAATCGCCGGCTCGGTCCGGGCGTACCTCGGACAACGCGTCTCTCAACCGGTCCGCTAAGGGCGCCACTCGTGCCCGGCGGCTCATCGCATCCTTCTCCCCAGAATGATGGATTCCCGCCCTCATGATAATCGCCGTAACGGGGGCATCGGGACATACCGGGGCAAATCTCGTGCGCATGCTCCTCGAAAGGGGGCACTGCGTCCGCGTGTTCGCCCATCATGATCGCCGCGCGTTTGAGGAACTGGACGTCGAACAATGCGCGGGCGATCTTCACAATCCCGAGTCTCTCCAGAAGCTGGTGAACGGTGCCAAAGCTGTTTTCCACCTGGCGGCCACAATCACGCTAAAGCGCGACCGGCAGGGCATCGCGTGGAGGACAAACGTAGACGGCACACGGAATGTGGCCGGGGCTTGTCTTTCCGCAGGCGTCAAGCGTCTTGTCCATTTTAGTTCGATACACGCGTTTTCCCCTTACCCTGCGAGTCAAGTCGTGACGGAGTCACGGTCTCTGGCTCTGGACGGAGCTCTGCCCGCCTACGACCGCAGCAAGGCCGCCGCCGAGCAGGTGGTGCTCGACGCGGTCGCACACGGTCTCGATGCCGTCATTGTGAATCCCACCGCGATGCTCGGTCCATTCGATTTCGGACCATCCTATCTGGGGTCAGCATTGATCGATGTCGTGCGTGGAAGACTACCCGTGCTCGTCCGTGGCGGGTTTGATTGGGTGGATGTTCGCGACGTGTGCAAAGGCGCGCTCGCCGCGATGGAGCGCGGCACATCCGGCGAACGCTATATCCTCAGTGGACACTACCGTCCATTGGCGGAGTTGGCCGCGATGACCGCGGATATCGCCGGCTCTCCCCCACCCCGCTTTTCGGTGCCGTTGTGGACCGCATATATGGGGCTGCCGGTCGCTGCAGTCGCTTGCGCGCTGCGAGGAAAGCAGCCGCGGTTCACCAGTACATCCCTGTGGACCATGAAACATCATCAACAGGTGTCGCATGAAAAGGCATCACGGGAATTGGGTTATAAGACGCGGCCTCTCGAGGAGACAGTCCGTGACACGCTGGACTGGTTTCGGGCCAAAGGTCTCCTGAAAAACGGAGCGCGTCATGTCTGAGCGGGCTATCTTCGACACCTTGATTGCCGGCGGCCTGCTGTTCGCTGGAATCGTCTTTCTCGTGTTGTTCCTCGTGCCCGCGCCGTACGGCCGGCACGTTCGCAGGGGCTGGGGTCCGACGATCAACAATACGGCGGGATGGGTGCTGATGGAACTACCCGCCGCCCTGACGTTGCCGGCGCTTCTCGTGTGGGGTACGAGGGAGATTACAGGAGCGACTCTGGCGTTTGTGCTGTTGTGGGAACTCCACTACATTCAGCGCACCTTCGTCTATCCGTTTCAGATGCGCGGCAAAGGCAAACGAATGCCCGTCGCCATTCTGCTGTCTGCAGTGGTGTTCAATTTGTTCAACGGGTACCTGAACGGGCGCTATCTAGGTCACTTCGCGCCAGAGTATCCGGCGAACTGGCTGACCGATCCGCGATTCGTCATTGGCGTCGCCCTATTTGTCACCGGCTTCGCGATAAACCTTCACGCGGACCGGACCTTGTTCAGACTGCGCGCCCCCGGCGAGACGGGATACAAGATCCCGCAAGGGGGTCTGTACCGGTGGGTATCATGTCCAAATTACCTGGGTGAACTGATGGAATGGACCGGGTGGGCGATGGCCACGTGGTCCTTGCCGGGCTTGGTCTTCGCCGTGTGGACCGCGGCCAATCTCGTGCCGCGGGCCTGGGCCCATCACCGCTGGTACCGAAGCACGTTTGAAGACTACCCGAAGGAAAGAAGGGCCGTCATTCCTTTCGTGTTCTAAGCGTGACGCCCGGCGTGTAAGCCGGGCGCTACAAATCCTCGAGAACTCCCTACCAGCGCGAGGGGATGCGCTGGGGCTCCGCTCCGAGGGCGGCCAAGTCCACGCTCATGTCGATGTGGCGCTTGTTGTTCTTCTGTGGCTTGAACTCGTCCGGGGTGGCCGTGGGGTAGGCGCTATTGAAGCAGGCCAGGCAGAACTGGTCCTTGGCCATGCCGGTCGCGCCCACCAGGCCTTCTATCGTTTGAAACACGAGGGAATCGACCCCCAGAAACTCCCGCATCTGCTCAACGGACATGTTGGCGGCGATGAGCTTGCCACGCTCCGGCGTGTCGATGCCGTAGTAGCAGGAGTTGATCATGGGCGGGCAACTGATGCGGAAGTGAATCTCTTTCACACCGGACTTGCGCAGCATCTTGACGATCTTCTTCGATGTCGTGCCGCGGACGATGCTGTCGTCGACCAGGACGATTCGCTTGCCTTCCACAGCGGATCGCGCAGGGTTCAGCTTGATCTTCACGCCGAAGTCGCGAATCTGCTGGTCGGGTTCAATAAAGGTACGCCCGACGTAATGATTGCGGATGAACCCCATGTCAAAGGGGATCCCAGACTGGTGCGCGTAGCCGAGGGCCACCTGGTTCGAGGAGTCGGGCACGGCCATGACGAGGTCGGCCTCGACGTTATCGTTCATCGCGAGGTTGCGTCCGAGCTGCTTGCGCACCTCGTCGACGCTGCGGCCAAAGACGATGCTGTCCGGACGCGCCACATAGACAAACTCGAAGATGCAGGGTTGCGGACGGAC
>JADLCA010000611.1 GCA_020847495.1 Candidatus Hydrogenedentota bacterium
AAACACTGCACGGTCACATGGGGCGATTACCTCATCAATATCATCGACACGCCCGGCCACGCGGACTTCTCCGGTGAGGTGGAGCGCGTTCTCTCGATGGTCGACTCGGTCTTGCTGCTGGTAGACGCCAACGAAGGCCCCATGCCGCAGACGCGCTACGTGCTCATGCGGGCGCTGCGCCTGGGTCTCAAGCCCATCGTCATTGTGAACAAGGCCGACCGCCCCAACGCCAATCCCGCGGGCGCGCTCGACAAGACCTTCGACCTCTTTCTGGAACTCGGCGCAGACGACCATCAGGCGGATTTCCCAATCCTGTACGGTTCGGGCCTGCACGGGTGGTTCGTCCACGATCTCGCCCACGACGCGCGCCGCGGCATGGAACCGCTCTTCGAGACCATCATCGAGCGCGTGCCGCCGCCCACCGCCGATCCGGATGCGCCCTTTCTCATGCAGGTCAGCACGCTGGCTTGGCGTGACCACATCGGCCGTGTCGGGTGCGGGCGCGTGCTGCAAGGCACCCTGCGCAAGGGCGAGACTTTTCTGCGCACGAGCACCCATTGGAAAGGTTACAACAAGACCGAGGGGTGGGAAGTTAGCGGCGCCCAGGAAGAGCGTGCCGTCCACATGTGGGTGAGCCGTGGCCTGGACACGGTGGCCGTCAACGAGGTCGCCGCGGGCGACATCGTGTGGATCGCGGGTCCGAAGGAGATAACACTCGGCGACACGCTGTCCGCCCTTGAAATCGAGAACCCGGCCCTGCCTCCGCTGGAGATCGAAGAGCCGACGGTGTCCATGCAGTTCCTCGTGAACAGCGGGCCGCTTTCGGGCCAGGAAGGGCGCGCCGTAACCCTGCGCCAGATTAAGGACCGCCTCAATCGCGAGCTGCGCACCAACGTGGCCCTGCGCGTCGAAGACCTCGGCCGTGCGGACGGCGTCAAGGTCAGCGGGCGCGGCGAACTGCACCTCGCCATCCTCATCGAGGAAATGCGCCGCGAAGGCATGGAGCTGTGCGCGTCGGCCCCCGAGATCATCACGCATCACGACTCACACGGCATGCTGCTCGAACCCATGGAAGAACTCGTCATCGACGTCCCGTTGGATTACCAGGGCGTCGTCATCGAGAAAGTGTCCAAGCGCAAGGGCGAAGTCATCAACATGCACAACGCCGGCACGGGAATGATGCGGCTCGAGTTCCGCATCCCCACACGCGGGCTGATTGGCTATCGCAACGAATTCCTGACCGACACGCGCGGGCTCGGCATCATGGCGTCGCGTTTCGTGGGCTACGGTCCGTGGTGCGGCGAGGTCGTCTCGCGGCAGCGCGGCTCGATGGTCAGCATGGATACCGGCGACGCGACATCCTACAGCCTGGACAACCTGCAGCAACGCGGCACGCTGTTCGTAAAGCCGATGGACCCCGTCTACAACGGAATGATCATTGGCGAGAATTCGCGGCCCGGCGATTTGCCCTGCAACCCCACGAAGACGAAGGCCCTCACCAATCATCGTGCCGTGGGCAAGGATCACGCGACCGCGCTCGACGTCCCCCGCACATTGACGCTGGACACCGCCCTGGAATGGATCGCCCCCGACGAACTCGTCGAGGTGACGCCGAAGTCGATCCGCGTGCGCAAGTCCATCCTCGACGCCGAGGAGCGCAAGCGCGTCGAGAAACGCACATCCGCGCTGGCGGGATAGCGATGGCCGCCGCTTCGGCAGCTCGTCAAGTCCGCATGGAACCTACTGCCAAACGTTGGGCGAACAACATCCCCCGGCCCTGCGGGCCTGCCCCCTCAAAGGGGGACCATGTGCGCGAGCCCTTCGGGCCGCCTATTCCTTGCGCCCAGAGTGCGCACGTTGCCCCCATGACATTTGATTTACCACAGACATAGTTTCACATGCGTCCCCCTTTGAAGGGGGTGTAGGGGGATGTTCTTTTCTTCTCTTCTCGCATCTTCTCGCGGCCCGCAGAGACGCCAGATTCTCTTTTCGGTAGTTTGCCCTTCAGGGCTGGCCGCTTTTCTTCAACCGCCGCAGAAACTCCCGCTCGACTTCATCAAGCTGATCGAAGAGCCGGCCTTCCGCGGGACGCATATCAAATGACCGCCGCGGGCGTTGTTCCGGATTGCTGTTGTCTCCACGTACACTGCCATTGTGAAAGCACCATCCCGCCGCGCCGCCCTCCCGCGCCTCGGCGAGGTCCGTCAGGAAGTCCTCCGCCTTGGGCGGATAGTCCCCGTAGCCCCGCCGGAACGGCTCCTGATAGTGCACAGGCACGATGCGCCGGGCCTCCTTCATAATGTCGAAGTATTCGCGGGTCTCTTCCGCGGTCTGCGCGGGCGAGTCCGCCCCGCGCGGCCTGTGCGGCGCGAGGAAGTCCACTTCGCCCTTGTTGATGAATTTCACAACCTCCTCGCGTGAGATGTCTCCGCCATCCGACGCCGTGCAAAGGCGCGATGGATCGATCGCCTTGATCGCGCGTATCAGACGCCCCACCTCGTCCATCGGCACGTACCGCGCATCACCGACATTTCGCTCGTTGCCAACATC